>NZ_JAPDBM010000010.1:0-93215 GCF_027705265.1 Aeromonas sp. QDB11
TGGGGCATGCAGTCGTGGCAAGCCCTCCGATGCCATATCGGCTCTTGAAGCTGGCTGAGGGTCATGGGTAATCAGGTTTTTATAAGTATATGATAAAGGCATCATAAAGCAATTACTATCGTCATTGGAATGATGTATACATTGGCTAACATCCAGTTTAGAAACAGTGTATACCCACCTATTTATTATCAAAGACTGAACAATCACTTACCCATTTATATATCACATAACAACATTTGGAAAAATATGTCCACTACTACATTTTTTGAAGATGATTTTTATCCTGCTAATGACGACGGCCGAGCAGATAAATCCAAACCACAAACAAGTCTAGAACTATTTCGTACAAATTACTTTGGTGACGATCAAATATTTCTAAGAATAGAACTCCAAGAAGGTCATAAAAATACAATCCATTTAACTAAACAACAAGCCAAAGAATTGGCTGAAACATTATTGAATGTAGTTTCATATATTGGTTATGATAATCGATAGTTAGATAAAAAACAAATAGCACCTTGATTTTTTATCATAAAATAAGTCCCCAGTACAATTCACCCCTTTGGGGACTTATTTAGTCTGCCCCCCAAGGAATCATAGAAATAGATTATTTCTTCACACCCAGCGATTGAATAAATGCCAGCGTACGGCGATTAAACTGCTCCGGCTGCTCCACATTGCAGACATGGCCACACTGTTCAATAACCGCCAGTGAGGAGCTGGCATCGCGGGCCACCTGTTCGCGCACCGGTGCCAGAAACATATGATCCTCCTCCCCCATCACATAAAGAGTGGGAATAGGCAGGGAACGTTCGCGGAAGTAACGCATCAGCGGGTTAACCTCGGTGGCGAGGCGGAACCAGCGTTTGAACTCTTTCTGGCAGAGCTTGCGAGCCTCGCGCACAAAGAGGTTGCGCGACTCCTGATGGTGCTGGCGCGGCATGATGATGAAGGCAAACAGCCGGTAGAGCCACATATAGGGCAGGAAGTGCTGGCCGAGTCGGCCCAGTTGCACCAGCACCCGCGAGCGGATATCGAGCCGCAAAATGGCGCCCCCCAGTACCATGCTTTTCACCCGCTCCGGGCAGAGCTCGGCCAGATGACGGATCAGGATGGTGCCAAGGGAGATGCCGACAAAATGGGCGCGGCGGATATCGAGATGATCGAGCAGCCGAACGATATCTTCGGTCACTTCCCGAAAGCTGTAGTGGCCCTTGACCACCTGTTGCAGCTGGTGGGACTGGCCGTGGCCGCACAAGTCCAGCAGCAGCACATTGAAGTGTTCGCGATAGGCGCGCAGCTGCTTGAACCAGATGGAGGAGCTGCCACCGGCACCGTGGACAAACACCACCCAATCCCGCTCGGGACCCAGTTCGAAAGTCTTGTGATACAACATCCAATAGGCTCCCTTGGTGATGGGGGGTATACTCGGCTGCGCGCATATTAACAGAACAGGCCCGCCGATAGATATGCGCCTGACATGACCCGGATCACCCCTTGCGCGAGAACTTTCCATGGATTTGACCCGTTTGCGCCACTTTCTGCTGACCCTGCCGGGCGCCACCGAAGATACCCCGTTTGGCCCGGAGATCCTGGTCTACCGCATCGCGGGCAAGATGTTCGCGCTGGTGGATTGGCAGGCCGAGCCGCTGACCATCAACCTCAAGTGCGAGCCCGAGCTGGCGTTGCTGCTGCGCGAGATCCACCCCGAGGTCAAACCGGGCTGGCATATGAACAAGCAGCACTGGAACACGGTGACGTTAACCGATGCGCTGCCGGACGAGCTGTGGCAAGGCTGGGTGCATCACTCCTATGAACGGGTTGTCGCGGGTCTGCCCAAAGCCAAACGACCACAGGCGCCACGCCCCCTCCACCCCACTGACGACCAGACCTTATGACGCCAGCACTTAGTCCAGCACTTTGCATTGTCCCGCTCAGCGAGGCACATATCCCCTCCCTTGTGAGCCTGTTTGAGCAGGCGGTGCGACGCAGCGGCCCCGAGCACTACAGCGCCGAACAGGTGGAACAGTGGGCTCTCGGTTCACAACATCCCGGCTTTGTCAGCCAGTTGCGCGAACACCACGGCTGGGTGGCGGAGCAGGCAAATGTGCCCCTCGGTTTTGTCACTCTGAGTGCTGATGGCCACCTCAGTCTGCTCTATGTGAGCGCCGACCATCAGCGCCAGGGACTAGGCAATCTGCTGCTCACCACGGCACTGGCGGGGGCTCGGGCGCTCGGTCTGAAGCACATCACCACCGAGGCCAGCGCCTTCAGTTATGAGCTATTTTTACGACATGGCTTTACGTTGACCGGGCTGGAGTGCGTGGAGCGGGGCGGAGTCAGTTTTACGCGCCATCGCCTGCACTGCTGCTTGCCAAGCTAGGGCAAGCCACTAAAATACGCTTAATTTTCGTATTGTTACTGTATTGAGGCAGCAACCATGGTGGTAGAAAGTGAAGGCTATATCTCGCTGATCGAGTATCTGGTGGAGAGTTTGGGATTGTTTGAATCCCAACAGCAGAGCAACGGTGAAGAGACCATCGAAGATCTGGTCAGTGGCCGTGTTGCCAGCAACCTGATGGCTATTTGCGAGCAAAACCCCCAGCTCGATGCCAAGGTGCGTTTTGCCATTATGCAGGAGGCCGATGCCGTGGTCGCCGATCTGGAAGAGGTGCTCTCCGCCGTCTGGCTGCGCGCCCCGACCCCGGAACAAAAAGCCTTCCTCATCGAGTTTATTGACCTGATCAAGAACCTGTTCGACAGCGCGATCGGCTGATCTGCCGCTTGGTTCTCTCGCCCAACGCAAGGTTTTCAAAACACGCAGACAGGAAAAGGGCCGCCTTGGTGGGCAGCCCTGCTTGCTATCATTTTCAATCCACCCAAGCGTTCATTCATTGGGTGGTTTTCAAGGCAAGAAATGTGTCTGGACTTTGCATCCGATCCCTGGACGCTACCTAGTTAGTCCTGCCAGGTAGCAATAAGTTCCCGCCAGACCTCATTTATTTTCACTTTTTTTAAGAAAACCCCTACAAACCTGTTCAGCGGTTCAGACTCGGCGGCAAACAGACTCCAATGCCCCCCAATCCGCAGTAGCCATCCGGATTTTTCTCCAGATATTGCTGATGGTAATCCTCGGCGTAATAGAAAGGCGCCAGCGGCAGAATGCGGGTAGTGATAGCACGGCTGTCGCCGCTCGCCGCCATCGCCTGCTGATAGGCCGCCATGCTCTGCTGGGCAATGATCTGCTGGCTCTCGTCGCCATAGAAGATCACCGAGCGGTACTGGGTGCCCACATCGCCCCCCTGCCGCATCCCCTGCGCCGGATCGTGCTGCTCCCAGAACAGTCTGAGCAGATCGCCGTAGCTGATCACCGCCGGATCAAACACCACCTGCACCGTCTCGGCATGGCCGGTCAGGCCGCTGCACACCTCTTTGTAGGTGGGATTCTGGGTCACGCCGCCCTGATAACCGGCCGCGGTGGAGTAGACCCCCGGCTGCTGCCAAAAGAGGCGCTCCACGCCCCAGAAACAGCCCATGCCAAACCAGGCCACCGCCATCCCTTCTGGCCAGGGGCCCCGGGTCGGGTTGCCGTTCACCGCATGCTGCTGACCAATCACCATCGCTTCGCGTCGTCCCGGCAGGGCATCTGCCGGTGAAATAATCTGTTCCATGAATTCTGTCCTTGTATAAAACCCTGTGAAATCACACAGCTGACGAAAAGGAGCATCGAAGATAGCAGTTTATCGCGCCGGATCAACCGGCGGGCCCCTTCCCGCTCGCCCCGTCATACCATCTAAGCCTCCCGCCCCCCTTCCCCGATCCGCACGGCCAAGCCGTCTCTGGTAGACCAGAAACAGTCAAAATCAATATTTAGTCTTGATTTGTGAATTAATTTTCATATATTGAGCCAATCGCTGTTTTTTTATGGAAGAAATATCAAGTGCGTGAACGCGAACCCAGTCTGGTCAATGCCTTTCGGCAATCCACCCCCTATGTCAATGTGCATCGGGGTGCCACCTTTGTGCTGATGATGGGGGGAGAAGCCATCTGCCACCCCAACTTCGCCAATATCGTCAGCGATATCGCCCTGCTGCAGACACTGGGCATACGCCTGGTGCTGGTGTTTGGTTCACGTCCGCAAAATGATGAGGCACTGGCCCGCGCCGGTATCGAGGCCCAGTATCACAAGCGGATCCGGGTCACCGATGACGAGAGTTTCACCATCATCAAACAGGTGTGTGGTGGCCTGCAATACGACATCACCGCCCAGCTCTCCATGGGGCTCGCCAATACCCCCATGCAGGGGGCGCGGATCAGCGTGGTGAGCGGCAACTTTGTCACCGCCCAGCCGCTGGGGGTGGATGATGGCATCGACTTTTGCCACAGCGGCCGGGTGCGCCGCATCGACGTGGAGGGGATCACCCGCCAGCTCGATCAGAAGAGTCTGGTGCTCATCTCCCCCATCGGCTGTTCGGTCACCGGCGAGAGCTTTAACCTGAGCTCGGAAGAGGTGGCCCGCCGGGTGGCGGTCGATCTCAAGGCGGACAAGCTCATCTGCTTTAGCAGCACCCAGGGAGTCATGGACAGGCGCGGCGAAGCCATCTCCGAGCTCTTCCCCGAGCAGGCCGAAGAGCTGCTGGTGGAACTGGAGCAGGCGGGAGAAGAGATGTCCGGCACCGCCCGCTACCTGCGCGCGGCCATTGCCTCCTGCCGTGGCGGCGTGCCCCGCTCCCATCTGGTGAGCTATCAGGATGATGGCGCCATGTTGCAGGAGCTGTTCAGCCGCGATGGCCTCGGCACCCAGATCGTGCGGGAAAGTGCCGAGCAGGCCCGCGCCGCCACCATCGAGGATATCGGCGGCATTCTCGATCTCATCCGCCCGCTGGAGGAGGAAGGCATTCTGGTGCGCCGCTCCCGCGAGCAGCTGGAGATGGAGATCGACAAGTTCACCATCATCGATCGCGATGGCCTGATCATCGGCTGCGCGGCCCTCTACTGCTTTATGGAAGAGGCGATGGCGGAGATGGCCTGCGTCGCCATCCACCCCGACTATCGCAACTCCAACCGCGGGGATCAGCTAGTGGCCAAGGTGGCCGAGCGGGCCAAGCGGCTCGGCATCCGTCGCCTGTTCGTGCTCACCACCCGCTCCATCCACTGGTTCCGGGAGCGGGGCTTCGATCCGCTGGAAGTGGAAGATCTGCCGGTGGCGCGTCAGCGTCTCTACAACTGGCAGCGCCGCTCCAAGGTTTTGTCAAAGACCATTGCCTAAGCCATTGATTCTGCGTTGAGTTAGCCGACAATTTGAACTTTTTCACAAACTCGATTGACAGTACAATCCAACGCAGGGTATTTCTAAATGCACTCCACCGCCCTGGTGGAGCCAGAAGAGGAGCGCTGCCCAGGCAGCCCAAGGGAGGACGCCAGCGTCCGGTGAACTTGGGTCAGGGGGAGCAGCGCCGAGACGAGTGAGGAGACTGGTGACCTCAACGTCGGCTGCGGGGGCTGAATCCCCCGGGTTGTCATCGGTAGTGATCATCCCCCACCGCGCCCTGTCAGGGGCGGTACGGGATGGGCTCTGCAGGTGGAGTGCTTCTGGCCGGGATAGCTTCGTTCATTCCTGCCATTTTCAGCCTCCTCCTCTCTTTTTTGCCCGATGGAACCGGAATCTTAAATTAAGACAGGAGTAAGCAATGAGCCCGATCAATGTCGCCAAGTTTGGCGGAACCAGTGTCGCCAACTTCCCGGCCATGAACCACTGCGCCGACATCGTGCTGGCCAATCCCGCCACCCGGGTAGTGGTGCTAAGCGCCAGCGCCGGTGTCACCAACCTGCTGGTCGCCCTGGCACAAGGGGAGCTGGACGAAGCGGGCCGCGACGAGCAGCTGGCCAAACTGGCCGGGATCCAGCAAGCCATTCTGGCCGATCTCGGCAACCCCGTTGATATGAGCGCCCTCATTCATGGTCAGCTGGACGAGATCCGCCTCATGGCCCAGCAAGCCCACCAGCATACCGATGCGGAGCTGGCCGATCGCCTCATCGCCTGCGGCGAGCTGATGTCTACCCGCCTCTTTACCGAACTGCTGCGCCAGCGCGGCGTCAAGGCCCACTGGCAGGATGTGCGCCAGCTGATGCGCACCGACAGCCGCTTTGGCAAGGCCACCGTCGATCTGGCTACCACCCGCACTCTCTGTCAGCAGACGCTGGGCCCGCAGCTGGGTGACAGCCTCGTCATCACCCAGGGCTTTATCGGTGCCGATGGCGATGGTCGCACCACCACGCTTGGGCGCGGCGGCTCTGACTACAGCGCAGCTCTGCTCGCCGAAGCACTCGATGCCGCCAGTATCGAGATCTGGACCGATGTGCCCGGCATCTACACCACGGATCCGCGTCTCGTCACCCGCGCCCGCCCCATTCCCGAGATCAGCTTTGTCGAGGCGGCCGAGATGGCTACCTTCGGCGCCAAGGTGCTGCACCCCGCCACCCTGCAACCGGCGGTGCGCCAGAATATTCCGGTGTTTGTCGGCTCCGCCAAGGATCCCGCCGCCGGTGGTACCTGGATCCGCGCCAGCACAGATTCAAGCCCGCTGTTTCGCGCCGTCGCCCTGCGCCGCCAGCAGGTGCTGGTGACCCTGCACAGCCTCAACATGTTCCACGCCTACGGCTTTCTGGCGGAAGTGTTCGGCATTCTGGCCCGTCACCGCATCTCGGTGGATCTCATCACCACCTCGGAGGTGAGCGTGTCGCTGACGCTGGATCACACCGGCAGCCAGAGCAACGGCGAGCCGATCCTGAGCGACAAGGTGCTGGCCGAGCTGGGGCAACTCTGCAAGGTGGAGGTGGAAACCGGTCTGGCACTGGTGGCGCTCATCGGCAACCGGATGAGCGAAGTGAACGGGGTGGGTAGTCAGGTCTTTGACGCCCTGCGCGAGCACAACATCCGGATGATCTGCTACGGCGCCAGCGCCCACAACCTCTGCTTCCTGGTCAAGGAGAGCGAGGCGGGCAATATCATCAATCGCCTCCATCAGGAGTTGCTGGACTGACCCTCACCGCGATGCGGTTCCTACCATGCAACAGGGCGCCGACAAGGTTAATGCCGATCAGTCAAGGATCCATTGACCGATCCTCCTGATGTGTAAAAATCCGAAACCTGTTGATTTTGTTTCGGATTTTTTATGCGTATCGACCAGGATCTCGACTTCCTCAACGCCAACAATGCCGCCCAGTTTGAGTCACTCTCTGACCTCATTCCATCCGAGCTAATCATGACTCTGTTCGGCGAACAGACCACTCGTTGACCCTGTTCGACAAGGGGGGTCTATTCGCTTAGCCCGTTCCATACCTGTACCTGTCAAACCACCGGCTGCGAGCGGCACTGGCTCTTACCGCCCAAAAAGGGCGTGCACGCCAGCTGGGGCGTCATGATGTGCTGGTGCATCTGACGACCAGTCCACAGGCACGCAAGAAGTGGCCGCAACTGCCGGACACGTTGGAAGCCCGCTTGCTGACCCGCAACATCAACGGCAAGGAGCGCCAAGTGTTGACCTCAATGGTCGACCCGATGCGTTTCCCGGGAGCCGACATCGTCGAGCTCTACAGCCACCGCTGGGAAATCGAGTTGGGCTATCGGGAGATGAAGCACAGCCTGCAGCCGCACCGGCTGACCCTGCGTAGCAAGACGGCGGCGGGGATACGGCAAGAGCTGTGGGGCGGGCTGCTGGCATACAACCTGCTGCGCAGCGATGGTGAAGATGGCGGCGAGTTTGAAGGGATACACGGCGAGCCAGTTGAGTTTTCACATGGCGTCGGTCTATCTCACCCATGAACGGAGCTGCATGCCATACATGTCAGCGAGGACTATCCCGAAGCGAGTAGCTGACCTGGAGAAACAAACGGGGCAGTTTGTGTTACCAGAACGAAAGGTACGACATTACCCTGCGGCGTGAAGGCCAGGCCACAGAGAGATAGTGTGAAAAAATCAATAAAAACAATACCAGTCAGGCTTGATTGGCTGGCATTAGTCACACCGGTGACCTCTTTTGCTGCGCTATTCACGAACCTGTCAGGTGCGCTCGGCATTGTGCGCACAATCAATCCTGCTCGAAATAATCCGCAGGCACCACGACCACAGCGCCGGTCGCCACCTCTTCGGCGATCACCTCTGCCAGCGGGCACAGGTGAAACTTGATCTGACCGGAGGGCAGCATCAGGCCGATATCGGGGTTGCGGGTATCCTGCATATTGCCGGTTTTGAACGGGTGCTCGGGATAGTGCGCCACCAGCTCCTGCAGTGAGGCGACCACCAGTTCGATATGCTCCAGTCCCGCCTGATGGACACGACCCGGCTTCGGCGCCGCCAGTTCGATACAGGGCACCTGCACCTCACCGACCAGCAGCGGCTGATGCAACTGATAAGTGGCGATGGGACGACCGCCGATCATCCCCTCCACCAGCAAGATGCCCGCCTCAGCCAGCACAGCACATCGCGCACGGTACTCCTGCAAGGTTGCCGCCCGATAGCAGAGGTGATCGACCGTTGGCTGGGGAATATTGATGCCAGTGGCGGCCAGTTCGGCCAACAGCTGAGAAACAAATGGGGCCATTGGCCCCAGTGTGGAATCGAGTGGATGAGACATGCTTACCATTTCTTCTTGGGTTGAAACAGGACATCGAGCTCGTCGGCTTCCTTGTCCTTGATGTTTTGCAGATCCTGCGCGCTGTTCTGCTGTTGCAGCTCTTCCAGCTCCTTGAGGCCCTGGCGCATATCCTCTTCACGGGCCAGCAGGTAGGGATCCTTGTCGGCCACACTCGCCATTGCCGACAGGCCCTTGGTATAGAGCTGACGGCAAGTGCCATATTGGCCCTGAATGCGGGCATCCATCGCCCGCTTGACCAGATTGGAGATGTTGATCTTGAGCTGCATCAGCTCGAGGCGGCGCTCTTCCTGGGCGAACCCCTGAGGGTCAATCTTGCCCTTGTTGTGCTCGACACGCAGCACCGCCCGCAGCTTCTTCACCAGTTGCAGCATCTGGATCGCCTGACGGTCGGACTCCGGCGTCTTGAAGTGTCCTTCATCCTGACTGCTGTAATTTTCCTGCACGTTCTTGATCTGGATCTGCACATCGGCGATGCGCTGTTTGATCTGGTTGTTGGGCATCACCTGCACGATGGCGCGATAGGCATCGAGGATCCGGTGCTGCAACAGCAACACCATATTCTTGGAGAAAGGCACCAGATTGACGTTCAGCAGCACCTCTTCGGTCTCGTCGGCCACCGTCTTGTGTCTGGCAATGGCGTGACGCTTTTCCGCTTCCGCCTTCTGCTTATATTGCTGCACCACGTTATAGGCGATAACCAAAAACAGGAGTGCGCCGATAGACAGCAATACCAAAGTTAAAATCATAGGATGTCCAAACCCCTGTTCCTATCCAATTGCGTGATCCTACAACAGCTTACCCACTTAAGGTAGCCTGCAGATCCCCCCTTGCCCACGATTTGTCGCCAAGCTGTGTCCCCGGTCTCAGGGAGAGATTGCAGGATCAGGGGATGATGACCATGACGGTCACCTCCCCATAGTATCGCCCATCAGCGCCATTACTTGAGGTTAAAGCCCCGAGATTGCAGGAAGCCCAACATGAAAGGACGGGACTCCTTGCCCAGAATGGCGCGGATCTGGCCACTCCAGGTCTGCTGCTTGTTGTTGCTGCTACGGGCCTGATAGTAGTCCGCGATCTGCTGATCGTATTGGGCCAGCAGGTCGCGATCCAGCTCGTGCCGGTAGCGCTCCTGATGCACCACCAACCCCCTGGGCAGACGGGGTTTCTGCTCCGGCTGCTGGGCAGGATGGCCGAGACAGAGACCAAACAGCGGGATCACCTGATGGGGCAAGCCGAGCAGCTCGCTCACCTCGGCCGGATGGTTGCGAAGTCCGCCGATATAGACCCCGCCCAACCCCAGCGACTGCGCCGCCAGCAGGGCATTTTGCGCCATCAGGGCGCCGTCGATGGCACCGATCAGCAACTGCTCCGCATAACCGGTCTGGGCCTCGGGCACGATCTGGCTGTGACGATGGTAATCGGCGCAGAACACCAGAAACTCGGCTGCCTGCACCACATAAGGCTGATTGCCCGCCAGCACGGCCAGCTGCTGGCGCGCCTCGGGCTCGCTGACTCGCACAATGCTGGTCACCTGCAAGAAGCTCGAGGTCGAGGCTGACTGGGCGGCGGCGAGAATGGCATCCAGCTGCTGCGGGGCGATCGGCTCGGCAGTGAACTGACGAATGGAGCGATGGGAAAGGATAAGATCGATGGTCTGATTCATGGCACCTCCAAAATGAGGTAACACCATAGCGAAAAAAACGAGGGAGCCCAAGGCTCCCTCGCACACCCTGTTCAAGGGGCCGGATAGACATAAGGGGCTTGCAACCCGAGCGGGAAGCCGAGCGCCCAGTAGAGCAGCAGGAAGATGGTCCAGCTCACCAGGAAGGCCAGTGAGTATGGCAGCATCATGGAGACCAGAGTACCGATCCCGGTGCTCTTCACATACTGCTGGCAATAGACCACCACCAGCGGGAAGAAGACCATCAGCGGGGTGATGATGTTGGAGGCCGAATCCCCGACCCGGTAGGCTGCCTGGGTCAGCTCGGGGGAGATCCCCACCGCCATCAGCATGGGCACCAGGATCGGGCTGATCAGCGCCCACTTGGCCGAGGCCGACCCCACCACCAGATTGACGCTGGCGGTGAGCAGGATCATCCCGACGATGGTCACCTCACCGGGCAGCGCCAGCGCATGGAGCACTTCGGCGCCGGAGAGCGCCAGCAGGGTGCCCAGATTGGAGTCGCCAAACGCCTTGATAAAGAGCGCGCAGAAGAAGGCCATCACCATGTAGGAGCCCATCTTGTTCATGGTGGCCGACATGGCGTCGATCACATCCTTGCCACTCTTGAAGCTGCCTGCGACAAAGCCGTAGACAATCCCGGGCAGGATAAAGAGCAGGAAGATCAGCGGCACAATGGACTTCATCACCGGCGCGGCGAAGGTGGTCAGAGAACCATCTGCGGCACGCAGCGGCGAATCGCTCGGGGAGAGCGCCAGCGCCAGCAGCACGATGGCTGCCAACATGGCAAACCCGGCCCAGTTGAAGGCCCGGCTCTCTTGCGCACTGTAACGCCCCATCTCGTCGGCACTCTCCAGATCCTCGTTGAGCGCGACATGCTTGAGGCGCGGCTCAACCACCTTCTCGGTGATAAACCAGCCGACGCAGATGATCAGCAGCGAAGAGGCACCGGTAAAGATGATGTTGCACAGGGTGTTGACCATGTAGTCAGGGTCGAGGATCTGGGCGGCGGACTGGGTAAAGCCCTGCAGCAACGCATCCCCGCCGGAGGGCAGGAAGTTGGCGGCAAAACCGCCGGAGACGCCGGCAAAGGCGGCGGCGATCCCCGCCAGCGGATGGCGCCCGGCCGCGTGGAAGATGATGCCGCCAATGGGGATCACCAGCACATAACCCGCATCTGCGGCGGTATGGCTGACGATGGCCACTAGGATCAGCATCGGGGTGAGAAAACGGGCGGGTGTGACTTTCAGCAACTTTTTCAAACCGGTATTGATAAAACCGGACTGCTCGGCCACCCCGACCCCCAGCATGGCCACCAGCACGATCCCCAGCGGGGCAAAGCCGGTAAAGGTGGTCACCATGGTGGAGAGAAACTCGGCCAGACCGGCGCCGGTCAGCAGGTTGTTGACCACCACTGCCTCCCCGGTGCGGGGATTGACCAGATCAAACTGGAATTGTGACAACACCCAGGAGCCGACCCAGACGATCAGCAAGGCGTAGAGAAACAGCATGGCGGGGTCGGGTAATTTGTTCCCGGCTTTCTCGACGCCATTGAGGAAACGGTTCAGCCAGCCCTTGGGAGAGCTGGCCGGACGGTCATTGACAGCAGCATGACTCATTATTGCGATACTCCTTTCCCTAGAAATGAGCTCGCATGCTAACAATTCCTGCCAATCCGTCTCATGACGGGCCGCAAAAAGATGATTAATATTGATTAAATATGGCGGGATAAAATCCCAAATTGTGGCCTAACGCACACTTGTTACTCTGCCATTACAGCATTAAGCAGTGGATAACGCCCAACCTGACACTCCACCACAAAGCCGCTCGCCTCGACTTGCGCCACCGTCAGCGGCTTGCTGAACAGATACCCCTGGAACACATGGCACCCCTGGGTCTGCAGTGCGGCCAGCTCGTGAGGCTCCTCCACCCCTTCCGCCATGATCCCCAACCCCAGATTGGTGGCCATGGCCGCGGTCGCCCGGATCACCGGCAAGTTGAGACCGACCACGAAGGAGCGATCCAGCTTGATGTTGTTGATCGGCAAGCGGTTGAGGTAGGCCAGCGAGGAGTAGCCGGTGCCGAAATCGTCGATGGCAATCTTGATCCCCTGCTCGCTCAAATCATCGAGAATGCCGAGGCACCCCTTCATATCGAGCATCAGCACGGTTTCGGTCAGCTCCAGCGTCAACAGGGAGGCATCCACCCCGTGCAGCTCCAGCTGCTGGCGAACTTGCCCGGGCAGCGCCGACGAGAGCTGGAAACCGGAGAGGTTGACGGAAACCGGCACCCGCTGCCGGAAACGCTTCTGCCAGCTGGCCATCTGGGCCAGTGCGGTGGAGAGCACCCAGCTGCCGATCTCGCGGATCAGCCCCATCTCTTCGGCCAGCGGGATAAATTCCACCGGCGAGACATGGCCCAGCACCGGGTTGTACCAGCGCAACAGCGCCTCGTAACCGATCAGGCGCTTTTTGGCGGCATCGACCTGTGGCTGGTAACAGAGACTCAGCTCCTGACGGCCGATGGCCTTGGCCAGAAACTGCTTGAGGTTGAGTTTGCGCTGCAGGGTCTGCTGCATGCTGGGGGTGAAACGCTGCCAGCGCAGCCGCCCCATCTGCTTGGCCTGATACATCGCCATGTCGGCACGGGTGATGAGGTTGTCCCCGTCATCGGCATCATCGGGATAGATGGCGATGCCGATACTGCCGCCAATGGTCACCTCCGGCAGCCCGCTCAGTTGCAGCGGCTTGGTCATCTGGGAGAGCATCTGATCGGCCACCTCTTGCGCCCGATCCCCCTGATTGCCCAGCGGCACCAACGCAGTGAACTCGTCGCCACCGAGGCGAGCCAGCTCCACATCTCGCGGGCAAATCTGCTTGAGGCGACCGGCGACGCGCTCCAGCAGGCGATCTCCCGCCTTGTGGCCGTAGTTGTCGTTGACCAGCTTGAAGTTGTCCAGATCCATGAACACCAGCGCGAAACGCTCACCCAGACCGCAATAGGCCTCGAGGGATTTCATCAAGCCATAACGGTTGAGCAGGCCGGTCAGGGAGTCGTGCCAGGCGAGGTGGCGATGCTCCAGCTCCTCGAGTTTGCGGTCGGTGATATCGCGCATGGTGAGCAGAATGCGGGCACCCTGCTGGATATAGCGGAACTGATACTGGAACCAGCGCATCCCCTTGAGGGTACGGCACTCCCCCTCGGTCACCACCTCATCGAGCCGGGAAAGTTTCTGGTAAAAGCTGTCGTCATTACCGGAGAAAACCTGGGAGAGCCGGGCGACCTGTTGGCCGAAACAGATTTCGAAGTGGTAGTTACCGCTCTCGAAATTGCCCTTGCTATCAAACAGGCTGGCCAGGGTATCGCCGCTCGCCAGAGATGACTCCTGATAGAGGGCATCGGAGTCGAGCACCGCCTCGGTCATCATCATCAGACGGCCAGCCAGCTGAATGCCGGAGAGGCGCAGATAGATCTGCTTCTTGACCCCCTTCGGGGAGAGGGTCCACCACTCGTTGTAACTGCGCCCCTGCTGAAAATCACCCAGATAGCGCTGCAACAGCAGATCGATGGCGGTCGCCATGTCGGCAGAAAAGTCGCGAGCGCAGAGCTCGTCGAGTGAGGTCGCCTCCCACACCGGGAGCGCGGCGCTGTTTGCCCAGAAAATACGATGATGCTCGATGTCATAGACCCAGATCGGGGTATGCAGAACATCCATCGTCTTCAGTAACCGTTCGTCAAGCGTATTCATCTGGTCAAGGTCATTCATGCGGGATGGTCACTGGTTAAAAACAGATCTAGCAAACCGCTAGATGGAGAATGCAAGGTGCAAACACCTCCCGGCCATCATCTTTTTTAACATGGCCAAGAGCAGACAACACTATTTCAGACATGAGCAACAGGGGGAGCATATCCTGAAATACAGAAACGGACTCAGCCAAACAACCTGTTAATCAGAACAAATCACACTGTCGATTTTTATCTTTTTTCCCCAGTAAAAACAAGTACTAAGAGCTACCCACTCGAGACCTTGAAACACAAATTCATTATTCGCTGCGACAACACAACTATTAACAATTAAATCAACGACAGAAATAGTCGTCATTCATTGCCACAAAGCTTTCATTAATTAACCAAGTGGCTGGGTAAACAGCCAAAAAACCACCAAGATGGACAAAAATAGTGCGCCCGAGAGGAACAGATATATCCAGGATGTATTTTTCCACGGTCTGTGTGCAAAAACCGAATATATGACCTTGGTCACATTCTTCAAAAAGGAGAAACAGCACGGTGAGGCAGATCTGACTGACTTTTGCCCCCTCCTCACCCTCAGATTTGCCCCGTGACCACTGCGTTTGGCCGCCTTGAACGGTGTGGCTGACCGGGACGGGTTGACGCGCGCATGGTGATGAGCGCAAGCGAGCAGGTAGCAGGAGTGTGAACGAAGAGTCGAAAACTGGTATCAGCAGAAATCGAATCCAGATCAATTAAACGCTGAATTACCCTTGCCAACCCGGAACGCTCTTTTTATGGTTGCCCCCTTGTTACACCCAGAACAGCGTTTATGAAGCACATCGAAGAGTTCTACCTGTTCGTCAAGGTGGTGCAAGAGGGAGGATTCTCCCACGCTGCCGCCGCACTGGGCATGCCAACAGGCACCATCAGTCGACGCATTTCCCAGCTGGAAGAGCAACTGGGTTGCTCCCTGCTACATCGCTCTACCCGCAAGCTCCGCCTTACCGATGAGGGGCTCAGATACTATGAGCGCCTCTGCACGCCGCTCGCCCAAATCGAACAGGCCACCAGCGAGATCCAGGGTAAAGAGGCCGATATCACCGGGCTTATCCGGGTAGCGGCGCCGATCGCACTCTCCAACACCATCCTCATCGATATGCTGGCCGAATTCGGACTGCACTATCCCGAGGTGCAGTTCGACATCACCCAGACCAATGATCACCAGCACCTGTTCGACAATGATCGGGATCTGGTCTTTTTCAATGGCGAGCTGCCCCAGTCGCTACCCAATGCGATCTGTCTCGGTCATATCGAGTACGGCCTGTTTGCCTCACCGCTCTATCTGACCAAGAAGGGGACCCCGTCTCACCCCAACCAGCTGGAAGATCACGATCTCATCTACTGCTGGCCGCACCAGCATTGGCAGCTGACCGACAAGGATGGCCAGAGCGTCTGCGTCAAACGCAGCGCCAAGCTGACCGTCAACCAGACCCAGGCCGCGGTGCGCGCAGCACGGCGCCATCTGGGGATCGTCAACGCCCCCTTGCACTATCTGAACAACTTCCTTCATGACGAGCAGTTGGTGCCAGTATTGACCGACTGGCAAACCGGCAATCGCCCCTTCTACATGTTGTGTTGCCAACACCAGTTTGCTCCGTTGCGTGTTAAGATGTTCGTTGAATTTGTTGAAAAATACTCAGCGCGCTATCGCAACCGGCAATGGGACAACCAATTTTCACAAGGTGACACCCTCACCCATTGCATCTGACCGTTAGCGGGCCACACTTATAGCAACCCTTGCCAACAGAGCCTGCCTAACGCCATGAATGTATTGATATGTGATGACTCCGGGTTCGCCCGCAAACAGCTGGCACGGGCACTCCCGGCCGACTGGAAAGTCGATTTGCACTACGCAGCCAATGGTCTCGAAGGGATCGAACAGGTGCTGATGGGTCATGGCGATCTCATCTTCCTCGATCTCACCATGCCGGAGATGGACGGTTACGGCGTGCTGGAGACCCTCCAGCGGGAGGGGCTGCGTAGCAAGGTATTCGTGGTCTCCGGCGACATCCAGCCGGAAGCCTATCAGCGGGTCATGGGGCTGGGGGCACTCGATTTCATCAAGAAACCCGCCGCCCCCGATACCCTGCTTGCCCTGCTCAAACAACACGGCTTCTGGAGTGCCGCCCCGAGCGGTCAGCCAAGCACTACCGAGCCGTTGCCCAGCGGCGTGATTGCCGATGCAGGCGTCAAGATCACCCCCGAAATCCGCGATGTCTATCAGGAGCTGGCCAACGTCTCCATGGGGCAGGCGGCCGACTTGCTGGCCCGTCTGCTCAACGCCTTCGTGGTGCTGCCCATCCCCAACGTCAACGTGCTGGAGGTCTCCGAGCTGCACATGGCCCTCTCGGCGGCCGCCGATTCGGATACCCTCTCCGCCGTCTGTCAGGGCTTTATCGGGGCGGGGATCGCCGGCGAAGCGCTGATCCTGTTCCATGACTCCAGCTTCAAGGATCTGGCCAAGCTGATGAACCATCAGGGGACGCTGGATCGCACCGCCGAACTGGAGCTGTTGATGGATACCGCCAACGTGCTGATCGGCGCCTTCCTGCGCGGCTACGCCAACCAGCTTGATACCCCCTTCAGTCAGGGCCACCCGGTGGTGCTCGGCCAGCACAGGCCCATCAACGAGCTGATCAACACCAACAAGAGTCGCTGGCGCCGTACGCTCGCCATCGAGATCAACTACCGGATCCAGGATTACGCGGTGCAGTGTGATCTGCTGCTGCTGTTTACCGAAGATTCCATCGCCACCATGAACAACAAAATCATGCACATGCTCTAGGAGTGACTATGGAAATCCGTGAATTTCATTGGCTGATGAACATAGTCCAGAACCTGGACGTAGGCCTGGTGGTGCTCGACAAGGAGTATAAGGTTCAGGTGTGGAACGGCTTTATGGAGAGCCACAGCGGCCGACTGGCCAGTGACGTGCGCGATGGCGTACTGTTCGAGCTCTTCCCCGATGTGGACAGAGCCTGGTTCGAGCGCAAGGCCAACATGGTCTTCAAGCTCAACAACCGCGCCTTCAGCACCTGGGAGCAGAAGCCCTATCTGCTGCGTTTCTCCAACTATCGCCCCATTACCGGCTCGGCTCCCCATATGTTCCAGAACCTGACGCTGGTGCCACTGGCCGATTTCGGCGGTCAGGTAACCCATATCGCGGTGATGATCTACGACGCCACCGATGAGGCCATGCTGATGAGCGGCCAGCGGCAGGCTTGAGCTTTCAGCAAATAACAGAGGGCGCCGCGGCGCCCTCTGTTATTTAGGTATGAGCAGGTCTTGGTATAACCTCTACCTCACCAGCCGTCTCAACGCGCTCCGAGATACTCGGTGAAGGCGTCGATCACCTCTTCAATATCGTCATCGTTGATCTGCAGATGGGTCACCAACCGCAGCTCGCCGTAACCGGAGAAGAGGATCCCCCTCTCCTTCATAAAGGCCAGCAGAGGGGCAGACTCCCCCTCACGCAGCCGCAGGAACACCATGTTGCTCTGCACCAGCGAGAGGTCGAGCTCGATGCCCGGCAGTGCAGCCAACCCTTCGGCCAGCCGTTTGGCACGGCGGTGATCATCGGCCAGGCGGGTCACATGCTGCTCGAGGGCAAACAGACCGGCTTGCGCCAGAATCCCCGCCTGACGCATGCCACCTCCCAGCATCTTGCGTAGGCGGCGCGCACGGGCGATGAAATCGTGGCTGCCCACCAGCAGCGAGCCCACCGGTGCGCCCAACCCCTTGGAGAGACAAATCGAGATGCTGTCAAACGGTGCAGCGATCACCTCGACCGGGGTCTCGCTGGCCACGGCGGCGTTAAAGAGCCGGGCGCCATCGAGATGAAGCTTCAAGCCGCGCTCGGCAACGAATGCCCCCATCTCCTGCAGATAGGAGAGCGGCAGCACCTTGCCGTTGTGGGTGTTCTCAAGGCAGATCAGGCGAGTTTGGACGAAGTGGGCATCATCAGGGGCCAGCGCGGCCTTGATATCATCGAATGCCAGCGTGCCATCGCGCTGCATCGGCAAGGGTTGCAGGGCTACGGAGCCCAGCACGGCACTCCCCTGCGCTTCATAGCGATAGATGTGAGCGGCGTTGCCGAGGATGGCCCCCTCACCGCGCTGACAGTGGCTCATCACCGCCAACAGATTGGACATGGTGCCGGACGGCACAAACAGCGCCGCCTGTTTGCCCAGCAATCTGGCCCCAAAGGCCTCCAGCGCGTTGACGCCCGGATCTTCACCATAGACATCGTCACCGACTTCGGCGTGGAGCATGGCTTGACGCATGGCGTCAGTAGGCTGGGTGACGGTGTCACTTCGTAAATCGATATAGCGCATGAGATCCCTCCTGAAACAGGAGAGTGACGTTAGCCATGCGCCCCTCGCTTGGCAAGGGGCGCATGAGCAGAATGTGAAGCTAATAGACGTCCGCAGAACCCGCAGGCGGTATTTACCAGGGCAGCGGCTGACCGTTGAGATCCAGTAGCTGGCCCGATTGGGTCAACGATAACCCCTTGATGAGATTGAGCAGTTTCACCGCCACCTCGGCAGGCTCCTGCAATTGCTCCGCAGGCAACTCACTCAGAAAGGGGGTGTTCATCGGGGAGTCCATCAAGCCGGGCGCCACCGCCACCACCCCCGCTTGCGGGAAACGTTGCGCCCACTCGAGGGCCAGAGTTTTCACCCCCATGTCGAGGGCCGCCTTGCTCATCCGGTAGCTGTAACGCCCCCCCTCCAGATTGGCGGTGATGGAGCCCGCCAGATCAGAAATGGCACAGAGCCACAGCGGATGGTCATTGCCCATCAACCGACTGAAACGGGCAGCCAGCGCCAGCGTTGGCCAGGCATTGGCCAGCAGGCTGTCGCACAGCCATTTGGGGTGCACCTCTTCGACCCGCCGCTCTGGCATAAAGCTGACATCGTGCAACAGGCCGATGGTGTTGATCACCACAGTGGGAAGAGGATCGGTGTCGTAGAGGGTAAACAGGGCGTCGAACGAGATGGCGTCCACCTCTTGCAGCGGGAAGAAAGCCCCCATCTCGATCCCTTTTGGATAGGTGCGCCCGGCCAGCAGGAAGGACTCCCCCCTTGCCATCAGCTCTCTTGCCAGCGCCGAGCCCAGCGCACCGCTTCCGAGGATCAAGTAGCTCATCGCCCATTCCATGGAGAGTTATCTTGCTTAGAGCGTATCAGAATAATCAACCGGCCGTGACACGACCAAAGAGTAATATGCCCCTCATCACGCTTCCCCCAGATGGCGGCCAAACTCCCGCGCCAGCGCCAGATCGAGAAAACCGTCTGCTTTCTTGTGGGTGCGCAAAAACTGGTAATAGGCGAGCAGAGTGACCAGCGCCTCCTCATCGGGCAACCCCACCCCGGGTTGCTGCTCGCCCAGCAGTTGCTGCGCTGCCGCCAGCGCCTCCCTGTCCACCACTTCCGCCTGACGGTAGAGATAACCGCAGCCGGTTGCCAGCCACTCCAGCGAGCAGTTGGCTCCCATGGCGATCTGGTTGGCCCGCGCCAGGCCAGGCTCGGCTCCCTTCAAATATTTGCGGATCAGCGCTTCACTGAGCCCCACCTTGCGGGCAAAGGCGCTCACGCTCATCTCCCCGATCAGGCTCTGCAAGCGCTCGGCAAATCCTTCCATCCAACTCTCTCCCCTACTCTGCGGTCAGAACCAAAGTTCGAATCATGCCACTGCCCATGATTGCTTTGCCAGCCACATGGCGCCAAGATGCCCGCTGTCATCTATATTGCACATCGTTTTCGCATCGCGTTTTTCAAGGAGTCAACCATGTCTGTATCCCGTGTCGCACTGCATCCGCAAGGCCCCACCTTCTCTCGCCTCATCATGGGTTACTGGCGCCTGATGGAGTGGCAGCTATCCCCGACGGCCCTGCTCAGTCTGATGAAATATCATCTGGATCTGGGGGTCACCACCATCGATCACGCCGATATCTATGGCGGCTATCAGTGTGAAGAGGCCTTTGGCCACGCCCTGCGCCTCGAACCCTCCCTGCGCGATCGGATGGAGCTCGTCAGCAAATGCGGCATCGCCCTCACCGCCAAGCCGGAGCATGCCCTCAACCACTACAACACTGGCAAGGACCATATCATCGCCAGCGCCGAAGCCTCGCTGCACAAGCTCGGCACCGACCATCTGGACTTGCTGCTGATCCACCGCCCGGATCCCCTGATGAACGCCGATGAAGTGGCCGACGCCTTTATCACCCTGAAACAGGCGGGCAAGATCAAACACGCCGGGGTATCCAACTTCACCGCCCGTCAGTTCGAGCTGTTGCAATCGCGCCTCCCCTTCCCGCTGGTCACCAACCAGCTGGAGATCTCGCCGCTCCATCAGGACGGGACCCTCGATGGTACCCTGGATCAGTGCCAGCAGCTTGGCATCAAGCCGATGGCCTGGTCATGTCTCGGTGGCGGCCGACTGTTCAGCGATGATGCCTATGCGCCGCTGCGCGCCGAGCTGGAGCAAATCCGCCAGGAAGTCGGCGCCCAGACTATCGAGCAGGTGGTCTACGCATGGGTGATGATGCTGCCAAGCCAGCCGCTGCCATTGATTGGCTCCGGCAAGCGGGAGCGGATTGCTGCCGCCGTGGCCGCCGAATCCATCGCCCTCAATCGCCAGCAGTGGTTCCGCATCCGCAAAGCGGCGCTCGGCTACGACGTCCCCTGATCACAGCAAAACGTCCAGAAACAAAAACGGCATGGGGGAAACCCATGCCGTTTTTCATTGCCGAGGCACCTTAGCGGTGGCGCTGTTGCGGGCGACCACGAGGAGCATCTGTCTTCGGTTTGGCCTGGTTGACGGTGATGGTACGGCCACCGACTTCAGTGCCATGCAGACCGGCGATGGCCTTTTCGGCATCACCATTGACCGGCATTTCAATAAAACCAAACCCCTTTGACTGGCCGGTATCGCGGTCGATGATGATATCAACCTTGTCGACCTGTCCAAACTGGCTGAACAGGGTTTTCAGTTCGTCGGCCGTCATCCGGTACGACAGATTTCCTACGTAAATCTTCATGCCATCCACTCTCGATTCAAGGTGCCTTCTCTATGCAATTCCCGGCATAACGGTAAGGGCACAACCCCTATGCCGGACCTGCCATGGCTTCATGCCGTGGCCTTCTCCACACTGTCGTCAAGTGATTGATCTCTTGGGTGAACAGTGCAGACAAGATCAATTCGAGTCACTGGCAGTATCTGAGCTTTGCCGGGAATTGTCGAGAAAATAGTCGATTCAGACCGCTTGCAGATCTGACAACCGTTGCGCCAGCATCCGGCGACCGTGCCAGGCCCGTTTAAAGCCGAAGCGATAGACCGACGGGCTCACCAGATGGAGCTCCCCCGCCTTGAGATCCAGCAAGGCCATGGCCGCCGCCAGCTCCTCATCACTCAGCTGCAGATCGAGGCTGAAGTCGAGCCACTGACCGTCATGGCCCACTCGCCGCTCCCGCTCGAGTGCCACCAGCTGACTGCGGGGCAGCGCCTGCGCCTCATCTTTATTGCCATTGAGCAGATAGATATGCCGTTCATCCCACCCCAGCTCCGCCAGTCGCCAGGGCTGCCAGCTGCGGGGCAGCGACACCATGATCCCGGTGATGCCACCAAACACGACCCCCACCCAGTTGAGCAGCGCCATGGCGCCCCAGCCATCCCACAAGGAGGCTGCCACCACGCCCCAACTCACCAGCAACAGCAGAAAAATGACACAGCGATAGCGAACCGCTGGCGGCATCAACAGCTGTACCTGCGAATCGGCAAGCAAGGATGTAATACGCATGAAAAGCTCCTGTCATCACGAAATGGCGCCATTGTGAATAGGCATCAGGATGCTGACAAGGGGGTTTTCTTTGTCATCCCCCTATAAAATCAATACCATGGCGTAAATGATTCTCAGTGGAACCCGCGTCTTGACCAGCTCGCAACCCTGTGTGCGCTTTTGTGGCGTCGACAAATTCTATGGCGACTTTCAGGCTCTTCATCATATCGATCTCACCATTGAACGGGGAGAGAAGTGGGTCATCTGTGGCCCGTCAGGCTCGGGTAAATCGACGCTGATCCGCACCATCAACGGGCTGGAGGGGATCGACGGCGGCCAGCTGTTCCTGTTTGGCGAGCCGGTGACCCCCGCCTACCTGCGCCGCCTGCAAGGTCGGGTCGGCATGGTGTTTCAGCAGTTCAACCTCTTCCCCCATATGACGGTGCTGGAGAACCTGATGGTGGCGCCGGTGCATACCCTGGGGCTGCGCCCTCAGGAGGCTAAAGCCCGGGCGCTCGGGCTGCTCGAGCGGGTGCGCATTCAGGCACAGGCCGACAAGTACCCCCACCAGCTCTCCGGCGGCCAGCAGCAGCGGGTCGCCATCGCCCGCACCCTTTGCATGCAACCCGAGCTGATGCTGTTTGACGAGCCCACCTCCGCCCTCGACCCCGAGATGATCCGCGAAGTGCTCGATGTGATCCGCGAGCTGGCTGATGAGGGAATGACCCTGATCTGCGTCACCCACGAAATGGGCTTTGCCCGTCAGGTGGCGGATCGAGTGCTCTTTATGGACGAGGGGAAGATCATCGAATCGGCCCCGCCTGCCCAGCTGTTCAGCGCCCCCCGGCACCCGCGCACCCAGGCCTTTCTCGAACAGGTGCTCAGCTATCATGGCTAGGCTCAGACGCCCCCACCTGCTCGGCTGGTTATCAGGCACAGTCATGCTCTCTCTGCTACTCGGCTGGGCGCTCTATAGCGGCGCTCGCCAGATGGGCTATGAGTGGCAGTGGCCGCGGGTGTTGCCCTTTCTCGGCGAGTGGGATGAGGGGACCTTTTATGCGGGCCCCCTGCTAAACGGCTTGCTGGTCACCCTGCAGGTGGCACTGCTCAGCCTGCTGGGCACTCTGGTGGTCGGGGTGTGCGTGGTCAGCCTGCGGCTGCTCCCCTCCCGGCTCGGCCCCTGGCTCGCCATCGCCTATCTGGCGCTGGTGCGTACCACGCCCCAGCTGGTGCAGCTCTATATTCTCTACTTCTTGCTGGGCCCCATGCTGGGATTGGCCCCCCTTGCCTGCGCCGTGTTGAGCCTCTCCCTCTATCAGGGGGCCTTCACCGCCGAGGTGCTGCGTGCAGGTGTACAGGCCATTCCCAAAGGGCAGTGGGAGGCGGCCCGCTCGCTTGGCTTGTCGCGAACCATCACCCTGCGCAAGGTGATCCTGCCGCAGCTGGTGCGCATCACCTTGCCGCCGCTCACCAACGAACTGGTCTCCCTTATCAAACATTCGGCGCTGGTGAGTGTGATCGCCATCTTCGATCTGACCAACGAAGGGCGTACTCTGGTTGCCGATACGTTTCTGACCTTTGAGGTGTGGTTTACCGTGGCCGCCCTCTATTTGCTGTTAACCCTGACGTTGTCAGCCTGTTCGCGGGCGCTGGCCCGTCACCTGAATCCGGATCAACAAGGACGCTAACCATGAATCTGTCATTCAAGACCACCCTGTCGGGCGCTGCCCTGCTGCTGGCAAGCCTGCTCACTCCGGCACTGGCACAAACTGCCCCCTCCGACACCCAGGCGCAGATCGAGCAGAGCGGTACCCTGCGGGTCGGCATGTCCACCTTCGCCCCCTGGGCGATGCGCGACAAGCAGGGGGCCCTGATCGGTTTCGAGATTGACGTGGCCCGTCGCCTCGCCACCGACAACGGCTGGCAGGTAGAGTTCGTGCCTACCGCCTGGGATGGCATCATCCCCTCCCTGTTGGCGAAAAAATATGACGTCATCATCGGTGGCCTCACCATCACCCCCGAGCGGGAGAAGAGCGTGCGCTTCACCCAGGCCTACTCCCACTCCGGGGTGCAGCTGGCCGCCTCCAGCACCATGGCCAAAGAGAAGAAAACCGTGGCGGACTTCAACCAGCGCGGGGTGATCCTGGCGGTACGCCGTGGCGCCTCGCCGGTACAGGTAGCCAAAGAACACTTCCCCAAAGCCACCCTGCGCCAGTTTGATGACGAGTCACAGGTATTTCAGGAAGTGCTGAACGGCCGCGCCCACGGCGCCCTCTCCTCCTCACCCAAACCGGAACAAGAAACGCTGCGCCACCCCGATGCGCTCTTTATGCCATTTGCCCATCCGCTGGCAGAGGGGAGTGAAGGGTTTGCCCTGCGCAAGGGGGATGATGCCCTGGCTGAACAGTTCAACGAGTGGATCGCCGCCCGTCAGGCCGATGGCTGGCTCAAGGCGCGCCATGACTACTGGTTCAAGTCGCTGGCGTGGGAAGCGCAGGTCGCCAACCCCTGATGCTGATGGCTCTCAAACAGACCATCCGGCGCATCAACTGGCTGGATGGGGTGATCGCCCTGCTCCTGCTGCTGGCTGGCCTCTGGCTGGCCAGCCGCTTGCACATCGGGGTGGCCTATCAGTGGCGCTGGCATGAAGCCTTCGATCTGCTGTTCACCCCCGGCCCTCACGGCGAGTTGCCCTACTTTTTCAGCGGTCTGCTCACCACCTTGCGCATCGCCCTGCTCGGCATGGTGCTAGCGCTGCTGCTCGGCACTGCTTTGGGGGTAGCCGCCTTCAGCCGCCGCCCCTGGCTGGTGATGCCCGCGACCCTGTTTATCCAGCTGATCCGCAATCTGCCACCGCTGGTCTTTATCTTCATCTTCTACTTTTTTATCGCCAACCAGCTGCTGCCCGCGAGCGGCCTCTCCCGCTGGCTCGGCACCATATCACTCTCCCCGTGGCAAGAGGCGCTGTTTGGCCCACCAGCCCGTTGGGAGAACCTTATCTCAGGCACCCTCTGTGTCGGGATGATCAGCGCCGCCTTCGTCGCCGAGATCGTCCGCGCCGGGCTGGCCGCCATCCCCCGTGGTCAATGGGAGGCGGCGCAGAGCCTCGGGCTCGCTCCCCGGGTGCGGCTGCGCCGAGTGATCCTGCCGCAGGCCATGCTGCTGATGCTGCCCCCCCTCACCGGCCAGCTCATCGCGCTGGTGAAGGATACCGCCATCGTTTCGCTTATCTCGGTGCAGGAGCTCACCTTCGTCGGCACCGAGATGGCTAACTCCAGCGGACTGGTGTACGAGATCTGGCTGCTGGTGGCAGCTGCCTATTTATTGATATGTTTGAGTCTGTTCGTACTGCTGAGCCGACTCGAAGCAAGACAAGGAGCACGCAAATGCTGACGTCCCTGTTGCTGGCGACCGTATTGCAAGCGGAAGCCATCGGCGGTTATGCCGCCGGTTGCCTGAAAAACGGCGTATCCCTGCCCCTCGAAGGGCCGGGTTATCAGGTGATCCGCACCAAGCGGCTGCGCTACTACGGCCACCCCGACCTTATCCACTACCTGCAGGCGCTGGCCAACCAGACCCGCATGGCCGGGCTGCCGGCTCTCTATATCGCCGATCTGGCGATGGCCCGTGGCGGCCCCTTTACCTCCGGCCATCGCAGCCACCAGACTGGCCTTGATGCCGATATCTGGTTTCGCATGGCCAACCGCCCCATCAGCAAGTGGGAACAGGATGCCCCCAAGGAGTGGGCGTTGATCGATGAGCCCAGCTACAAGATGCTGCCGGGGCGCTTTGGCACGCAGCAGCTCACCCTGCTGCGGCTGGCGGCCAGCAAACCCGAGGTAGCCCGCATCTTTGTCAATCCGGTGATCAAATCCGCGGTCTGCCAGCAGGCGGGTGATGAACCCTGGGTCGCCAAGCTGCGCCCCTGGGTGGGCCACTTCAGCCACTTCCATGTGCGGCTGCGCTGCCCGGTGGGTAGCCCCGATTGCGAGCCCCAGGCCCCCATTCCTCCCGGCAACGGCTGCGGGGAAGAGCTGGCCTCCTGGCTCAAGGACAAGCCCCAGCTGCCCAAGGTCTCAGGCATCAACAAGCGACCCGAGCTACCTGCGCGTTGTGGCAACTGACCCCGAGCTGGTATGGTGATGCACTCTTGGTCGTGCACCATCCATGGCGCACTATCGACTCGAAATATCAAAGGAGAACAACAAGATGGCCACATCACTCTGGCGCAGCACCACGCAGAGCCTGTTGACCCTGACCCTGCTGCTCGGCCTGACCGGCTGCGGCATGAACAACATCCCGACCCTGGATGAGCAGGTCAAGGCGAGCTGGGGACAGGTGGAGAACCAGTATCAGCGCCGCGCCGATCTCATTCCCAATCTGGTGGCGACCGTCAAGGGCTACGCCAGCCATGAGCAGGAGACCCTCAAGGCGGTTACCGATGCCCGCGCCCGGGTCGGCAGCGTGCAGGTGAGCGATCCTGCCCAACTCAAGGAGTTTGAAGCGGCGCAGAACCAGCTCTCCAGAGCCCTCTCCCGCCTGATGGTGGTGGTCGAACGCTACCCCGAGCTGAAAGCGGATCAGCAGTTCCTGACCCTGCAAGCCCAGCTGGAAGGAACCGAGAACCGCATCTCGGTGGCCCGCCGCGACTATATCGAGGCGGTGCGCCAGTTCAATACCGAGATCCGCACCTTCCCCGGCGTCATCTGGTCCAAATTGCTCTACTCGGATCTGGAAGCCAAACCCAGTTTCAGTGCCAAACCCGGTGCCGATGAGGCGCCCAAGGTCAGCTTCCAATGAAGATGATGCTGCGTGCGCTGCTCCCTTTTCTGCTGCTCTGGACGGCGGCGCTGCAGGCCGCGCCGAACTTTCCGGCGTTGAGCGGACGGGTGGTGGACGAGGCAGCGCTGATGTCTCGCAAACAGGCCCATCAACTGACCCAGCAGCTGGCCGCCTTTGAAAAGCGCAGCGGTATCCAGCTGGTGGTGGTCTCCGTCGACAGCCTCGATGGGGAGACTATCGAGGAGTATGGCTACCAGCTCGGTCGCCACTGGGGGATCGGCCAGAAAGGCAAGAACAACGGTGTGCTGTTGCTGATCGCCCAGGATGAGCGCAAGGTGCGGATCGAGGTGGGATACGGGCTGGAAGGAGCCTTGCCCGACGCCATCGCCGCCAACATCATCCATGGCCGCATCCTGCCCGCCTTCAAGCGCGGCGATATGGTGGCCGGGATCATGGCGGGCAGCCAGAGCATCATGAAGGCACTCGCCGGGGAATATCAGCCGGTCGAGCAGCAGAAGGATGAGACATCCGGTGGCCCCTGGCTGTTTATTCTGGTGGTGATTGCGATGATCGTGCTCCACAACCTGCGCGGGGGGGGCGGCGGTGGGCCGGGAGGACGACGTCGGGCGGCCTACATGGCCGGTGGATTTGGTTCCGGCGCCTTTGGTGGTCGCTCTGGCGGCGGATTCAGCGGTGGCGGCGGCAGTTTTGGCGGCGGCGGAGCCTCCGGTGGCTGGTAACAGGAGTAAAGAGACAAATCATGATTTCTAAACAGTTCTTCCACACGCTTCAGGCCAAGGTGCGCGAAGCGGAGCTAGAGACTGATGCTGAACTGGTCACCGTGCTGGCCCCGGCCAGCGATGGCTATCGCTACATTCCCACCCTCTGGGCGGCGCTGCTGGCGATGCTCACCCCACTGCTGGTGTTCCAGCTCGGCTTCTGGCTCGGCTGGTACGAGATCCTGCTGGTGCAGTGGTCGGTCTGGCTGCTGCTGAGCCTGCTGTTCCACTGGACGCCCATCAAGATGCGGCTGATCCCGAAGAAAGTACGCCAGCACCGGGCGGCGCTGATGGCCCGCCTGCAATTTGTCGAGCAGGGGCTGCACCGCACCCGCGACCGGCTCGGTGTGCTGATCTTCGTCTCTGCCGCCGAGCACTATGTAGAAATACTGGTGGATGACGGCATCGCCCAGCATATCGACAATGGCCAGTGGCAGGAGATCATCGACGACTTCGTGGCGAGAGTGCGCAACAAGGAGATCGAACAGGGTTTTCTGGAGTGCGTGGAGCGCGTCAGCGCCATTCTGACCGACGCCTTCCCGGCCACCCGGGATCAAAACGAGCTGCCGGACAGTCTGATCATCCTCGACAAGCCCTGATCCGGTTTAAAAAACCGGCATTCTGCGCAAGGGTTAGTCATTCGGAAAAGATTATGAAAAATAAGGGGAAAAGAGGTTGACCCACACAGCCCTTTCCCCTAAATTACGCCCCGTTCCAGCGCAACAGCGCAGTGAACACCGTGTTGGCTGAACACGTTAAACCACAGACCAAAATTTGGTGAGGTGTCCGAGTGGCTGAAGGAGCACGCCTGGAAAGTGTGTATACGGCAACGTATCGAGGGTTCGAATCCCTCCCTCACCGCCAAATTTAAAAAACCGACCTCAGGGTCGGTTTTTTGCTTTCCGGCAAATGCAAACACCTATGCCGACAAGGGAGCACAAGCCACGCAGTAGCGGATCATCCATGCTCTCACCACCCCGGTTTGCAATGCCCTGATGGCAACATCAGGACTGTTCGTATTTCCAGCTCACGTCCCCCTCCTATCCTGTACTTGTGATTGCCCAACCCGACAAACGTTCCCCCTGTCACGGCGCAGTGCAACAAGGTGATTGCAAGGCCATCTCATTAGCGCAACACACCTCCCCTTGCGAATGTTACTCAGCGCCCATTAATTGCTCAGCGATTGGATATCATTTTGAAAAACTGATACTTAAGTAGCTACACTAGCCATTATCAACATGCAGGGACGTGTAAAAAATGAGTTTGATTGGCTTGGTACTGGCGTTGATCGCCATCCTTGGCGGCAACATGATCGAGGGTGGTCACCCCAGTGCACTGCTCGATCTGCCCGCATTCCTTATCGTAATCGGCGGCACCATAGGTGCTGCGCTGACCCAGTTTCCTTTCTCCGTCGTCGGCAGCACCTTGAAGCGCTTCAAATGGCTGCTCTCCCCCCTCAAACTCGACATGCTGGAACAGGCCCAGTTGCTGGAGACCCTTGCAGGCAACGCCCGCCGCAGCGGTATGCTGGCGCTGGAAGGGATGATCGAGGAGATCAAGGATCCCTTCCTGAAGAAAGGGGTGCAGATGATGGTCGATGGCTACGAGAAGAACAAAATCCACGAGGTGCTGGAGAACGAGATCGAATTTGAACAGGAAGATCTCGAACAGACAGTCAAATTCTATGAAGCCATGGGGGGCTACTGCCCGACCATGGGGATCGTCGGTGCGGTATTTGGCCTGATCCATGCCATGGGTCTGCTGGATGCCCCCGACAAGCTGGGTGGTGCCATCGCGGTGGCCTTTATCGCCACCATCTACGGGGTATCCGCCGCCAACCTGATCTTCTTGCCGTTCGGCAACCGCTACAAGGGATTTGCCCACCAGATCCGCCACTACAAGGAGATGACCCTGACCGGCATTCTCTGCATCGTGGATGGCGAGTCCCAAGCGCGCCTGCAAGTTACCCTCGAACCTTATCTGGGAGGCCATGGTGGCCAAAAAGAAAAAAGCTGAAGCGCCGGAGAACCACGAACGCTGGCTGGTCTCCTATGCCGACTTCATGACCCTGCTGTTTGCCCTGTTTGTGGTGCTCTACTCCTTTGCCATGGCCAAGCAGTCCGAAACCCGGGTGCTTATCCAGGGCTTTATCGAGTCACTGGGTAAAATCGGCCTCATCTCCCCTCCTGCCGGCTCACCCGTGATGCAGGGCGGTACCGGCATTCTTGAACCGGAATCGAAGACCACCCCCAGCAGCTCGGAAAAAGAGACCCTGCTGGATAAAGAGGCGCAACCCGCGGCATCTGACCCCTTCAACGAGACCATAGGTGCCTCGGAAAAACCGAGCGCCACCGAATCCTGGCCCCACAAGACCAAGGAGCAGGAGTGGGTGCAGGTGACCAAGCAGAAGCTGGAACAGCAACTCAAGGCACAGATCGAATCCAAGGATCTGGAGGTCGAGCAGCTTGGCAGTCAGCTGGTGATCCGCATCGGCGAAAAGGCGCTGTTCCCCTCCGATTCGGCGTTCCTGCAGCCCCAGTTCATCCCGCTGGTCAACAAGATCGCCGGCATTTTGGCCAACATCCCGGGGCAGGTAGTGGTCACCGGTCATACCGACAACTCCCAAGCGCCGGTGGAGCTCTATCGCAACAACTGGGAGCTCTCGGTGCTGCGGGCCTCCTCCATCGTGCAGACCATGCTGGCCAACCCCCAGCTGGATGCCAGACGGGTCATTGCCCAGGGTGTTGCCGACACCCAGCCCCGTTTCGCCAATGACACCCCCGAACATCGCCAGGCGAACCGCCGGGTCGATATCACCCTCTCCCAAGGCAAGGCAGCAGAAGAGTCGCTGCAACTGCTCAAACCCTGATCACCCTGCTCCCGCCTCGCGCGGGAGTTTCTTTTTAAAAACAAATAACTCAGTAATATCAACATCATAAGATCTTAATGATAATGATTTCCATTTATTGTCAAGTGGTCAGGCCTCTGCAATAATGCCGCCCCTCAGGCTTAAATAAAAACAATTATCATTATGAACAAACTGCTTCAGGCATGGCCGGCACTCCTGTGTGCCTCGGCTGGCGCGGCCGATCTTCCTCCTGTGGAGAAGGCGCGCAGCGACGACACCATCATTGTCACCGGACAACGGGTACAACAGAAACTCTCCGATGTCTCCGGCTCCATCACCGTCATCACTCAGGAAGAGCTGGACCGTCAGGTCGCCAGCGAGCTGACCCATGTGTTTCGCAAGATCCCCGGCGTCTCGGTCACCGGCTCTGCCGGGCGACCGCAAAACATCAGCGTGCGCGGCATCGGGGGCAACCGCATCCTGCTGATCAAGGATGGTGTGCGCGTCAGTGACGGCTTTGGCGCCGACAACATCAATGACAAGGTGGGGCGCTTCAACTTCGATCTCGATGACATCAAGCAGATTGAGGTGGCCAAGGGGGCTGGCTCCTCCCTGCATGGCTCGGATGCCATCGGTGGCACCGTGGTGATGAACACCAAGCAGCCGGAAGATTATCTGCAACAGCAGGATAGCTATCTGGCGGCCAAAACCCTCTACGGTGGCGACAGCAACAAGAAGAAGCTCAGCATGACCGGCGCGGCGCGGGCGCTGGAGAGCGAACATCTGTTGCGCCTCTCCGGCTGGCGCGGCAACGAAACGGCCAACTTTGAGGAGAACCGCATTCCGGCAGATCTGGATGGCATGAGTGCCTCCACCAGCAGCCGCCTCCCCCTCAATACCCATCACGCTCTGCGGCTGGAGCTGGACTACTACGAGGATCACGCCAAACGCCTGATGGGCCCCAAGGCGGTGCCCCAACCCGATGGCAGCTGGGATGTGGTCGGCTTTCAGGAAAACAGTGATCAACGTACTCAGGGCGGCAAGTTCAGCTGGGAAGCCAACGATCTGGGCATGGTCGACACCCTCAACTGGAGCCTGTTTGGCAACCAGTCCCGCAACGAGGCCAACCAGCGCCAGCTGCTGCGCAACGATGCACTGAGCGGCTATCCCAGATATCGCAGCCAGCGCACCCTCTCCACGTTCGAGGAGCTGCGCCTTGGCAGCGAGCTGGAGCTGCAGAGCAAGCTGACCACCGGCGCGCTGGATCACACCTTCAGCTACGGAGTGGAGCTGGAGCAGGCCAACCACGAGCGGCCGGTCAGCAATCTCACCCTGGAAGATGGCATCACCACCCAGGGACAGAAAGCCCCCTTCAGCAAGGCCGAGACCCGCCGAGATGGCATCTGGCTGAGCGATGTGATCGATCTGGGCAGCTGGCAGTTTACCCCGACCCTGCGCTTTGACCGCCAGCGCCTGCGCGCACCGGACAGCAATCTGGCCGAGAACCGCAGCGACCACATCTCCCCCAGTCTGGCGGCCAGTTACCGCTTCAACGAGACATGGCGCAGCTGGCTCAGCTATGCCAACGGCTTCCGCGCCCCCGCTTACGATCAGGTTTACGGCAACATTCCCCACTACTTTGCCATGCCGCCGTTCGAGATCATTGCCAACCCCAACCTCAAGGAGGAGACCAGCCACAGTCTGGAGTGGGGAGTGAATGGCCAAAGTGACAACTGGAGCGTCAAACCGGCCGTTTTCTACAACCGCTACTACAACTTCATCGACTGGCGCCAGACCGGTTTCCGCCTCGATGACGGTGTCTTCCTGCGCCAGTATCGCAACGTCGCCAAAGCAGAAACCTGGGGCGCCGAGCTGGCCGCCAGCCTCTGGCTGAGCGACGAGTGGGAGCTTTCGACCAATCTGGCCTGGATGGATGGCAAGGATCACCGCGGCGAGCCGCTGCGTACCCAGACACCGCTGGAAGGCAACACCACCCTGCGCTGGCAACAGCTCGACTGGGGGGTTGAGCTCAGTGGCAACTATGCCGCCGCCATGACCAAGGTGCCCCGGTGCGCCAGTGCGCAGACTGGCTACAGCGGTGCCTGCCAGAGCAGCGCGGGCTGGTTCAGCCTGGATCTCACCGGCGACTGGCAGATCACCGACGCGCTCAAGGTCAATGCCACCATCGGCAACCTGCTCGATACCCGCTACGTCCGCTATCAGGATGTGGCCGGACTCCCGGCTGGCAGCGACACCTCCCTCTACAGCCAGAGCGGCCGTTACCTGTCCGCCAGCCTCAGCTACCGTTTCGTGGGGATGTGATGAAGCACCATGCAATCATGGCGGCCCTCTTGGCCGCCCCGTTGGCGTGGGCGCAAGAGGCCCTGCCACCGCAGATCCCGTCCCAGCTACACCTGATTTCGGGCAATCCCGTACGCCAGGATCCCTACTTCTGGTTGCGGGACGAAAGCCGCAGCAACCCGGCCATACTCGCTCTGCTCAAGCAGCAAAATCGCTGGAGCGAGCAGCAACTCGCCGCGCAGCAGCCGCTGGAAGCGACCCTGCGCGCCGAGTTTGCCCGCCATCCGGCGGGGAAACCTGTGCCGGACAACTGGCTTGTGCGCGGCGATCAGGCATGGCAGCTGCGCCCGGACGGCTCCCTCTGGCAACGCCACGGGGGCAAGGCACAGCAACGGCTTCCCGCCAGAGCGGGTGAGGGCTATTACGAAGCGGGCGGCTGGGCCCTGAGCCCGGATAACCGCACGCTGGCCATCGCCGAAGACAGGCGCGGCGATCTCGACTATCAGATCACCCTGCTCGATATCCACAGCGGCAAGGCACTGGCCAGCTTGGCGCAGCGCAGCGCCGATCTCGTCTGGTCACAAGATGGTCGCACCCTCTACACCATCGCCAACGAGCGCGATACCCTGCGCCCCTGGCAGTTGCGCGGCTGGCAGGATGGCCAGGAGCAGACTCTCTATGAGGAGCAGGATCCCGCCTGGCTGCTCAGCCTCTATCGCACCACGGATGGCCAGCATCTGGTGTTGCAGGGTAACAATCACGACAGCTCGGAGCAGTACCTGCTCGACTCGGGCAAGCCGCTGCAGGTCAAACCTCGCCAGCGCGGGGTGGAATACTATCTGGACAGTCAATCCGGCTGGGTGATCAAGAGCAACCAGGAGGGGGCGTTTGCCCTCTACTCAGCCAACAAGCCGCTCGGTGAGTGGCAGCGCCTGTGGCCCGCCAAAGGTGAAGATCTCGGCGATCCCGAGAAGTGGCGACTGTTTGATCGCCATCTGGTGGTGCAGTTTCGCCAGCAGGGGGAGGATTGGCTCGCCCTGCTCGATCGCAACGGCCATGAACGCCAGCGCCTGCCGCTGGCCAGTGGCGCCGGTACCGGCTGGCTGCAAGGAGAACATGACCCGGCCAGCGACCGCATTCTGGTGCGCAGTCAGGGCTTGAGCCAGCCCCCCGGCCAGCGCTGGCTGGATTTGAACAGCGGTCAGTGGATCAACGACCAGCACACCGCAGGCAATAAAGCATTGCCCTATCAGAGCGAGCGGCGCTGGATCACCTCTGCCGATGGCACCCGGGTGCCTGTCTCACTGGTGTGGCGCAAGGATCTGGCCCCCCGCGCCGTGCTGCTCTATGGCTATGGCGCCTATGGCACGCCGATGCGCCCCTACTACCAGAAAGAGCTGCTGAGCCTGCTGGATCGGGGCTTTGTCTACGCCATCGCCCATGTGCGCGGCGGTGGCATGCTGGGGGAGCAGTGGACCCGCGACGGGCGGGGCATCCACAAGCAGAACGGCATCAGCGACTTTATCGCCGCAGGTAGCACCCTGCGCCACTGGTCGCCCGACGCAGCCCCTCTGCCCCTGTTTGCCATGGGTGGCAGCGCCGGTGGCACCCTGGTTGCTGCGGCCCTCAACCAGCAACCGACGCTCTTTAGCGGCGCCGTGTTGCAGGTTCCCTTCGTCGATATGCTCGGCACCATGAGCGATCCTGCCCTCCCCTTGACCCGTCAGGAGTACCAGGAGTGGGGCAACCCGGCCAAGCCCGCAGAGTATCAGGCGATGCGCCGCATCAGCCCCTACGACAACCTGCACCGCGCCCCCTACCCGCCCCTGCTGGTCACTACCGCCCTGCACGATAGCCAGGTTCCCTACTGGGAGCCGGTCAAATGGCTGGCCCGCCTGCGGGAACACAGCACGGGTTCCGGCCCCTACCTGCTGCTAACCGAACTGGAGGGGGGCCACCGTGCCGGTGGTGGCGATCGGGCTCGTGAATTTGCCTTCTTGTTGTATCTGGCGGGGATCAACCAATGACCCTGCCGCTGATTGGGAGTACCACTATGAAACCCCTGTTGCCCGCCCTCTTGCTGGGGTTGGCTGGCTTTGCCACCGAGGCCGCCGAACTGCGTTTTGTCGAACAGGACGCCCCGGCCGATCCCCGCCTCTGGCTCGAACAGCAGCTCGGCGTCACCCTGAGTGATGCCCCGGCCTATCAGCGCCAAGGCAAGCTGGGCCACTATCTGCATTATCGCCAGCAGCTCAATGGCGCACCGATCGCCGGCCTGATGGCCGCCGTCAGTCTCGATGAGCAGGGTCGCCCGTGGCGCCTTTATCACAATACCCGACTGATGCAGGCACAGGCGACGCCATGTGACGACACCAGCCGCGCCGGGGTGGATGCCTATACCGCCACGCTGGATGGTGCAGTGTGGCAATTCGCCGGCAGTAACGAAGCTCAGTCCTGGTACTGGCAGGATGGCGACACACTGACTCCGGCCTGGCGTCTGCTGGCGGTGGAAAGCCAGCCGGGCAACAGCAAGAGCAGCCACTGGCAACTGTTTGTCACTTGCGATGGCAGCGCCCTGCTGGGGCGCACGCTGCAAGAGGCCAGCACCCGCGCCGAACCGGCCCCGCTGGCAGGAGAAACGGCCACGGTGCAAGCCCGCGTCTTTGCCCTCGATCCCCGCACCCAGCTGAAAGATGGCAACCTGCTGTGGCGCCATGATCTGGTGCTGGACAACGGGGCCTATCGTACCGTCCCGCTCACGGTACAAAAGGTGGATGACACCTACCTGCTGAGCGGCCCTCGCGCCCGGGTCGTGGACGGCACTGCGCCGGAAACCGTTCCCTTTAGCAGCCCTGATGCCGATGGCTTCCAGCTGGATCACCAGCAGCCCGCCTTCCTCGATATCAATGGCTACTACCATCTGGATCTGGCCCAGCGCCACGTGGAATCCCTGGGCTACCCAACGCTGATGGGCGGCCCCCTGGCCATCGATACCGATGCCGGGGAGCAGGACAACTCACTCTATGATCCCTTCTTGCGCCGGTTGGAAATTGGCCGGGTCGGGGTGCCCGATGCCGAAGATCCCATGGTGATCTGGCACGAGTTTGGCCATGCGGTGCAACACCATATCCTGCCTGATATGGGAGACGAGGGTGACTGGGGTGCCATCGGTGAGGGCTTTAGCGACTATCTGGCCGCCAGCTGGCGTCAGCGCAGCCCAGAGGCTCGCCAGTTCGAGCCTTTCATGGTCTTCAACTGGGATGCCAGGATCAGCGGCCGGACGCCCCGTCAGCTCGATGATCTGCGGGCGCGCTATCACCCGGGCTTCCTCTATCCGGCTCACCTCACCATCAATGGCAGCAACGGCGACCAGCTGTGGGGCACCCCGCTCTTCACCGCGCTGCGCCAGGCCGTTGAACAGTATGGCGAGGTAGCCCGTAACGAGTTCGATACCCTGCTGATTGAATCCCACTTCGGCCTGGGCCCGCAGGTGCGGATGCCCCAGCTGGCGCGCGTCACCGTGGATACCGCCAACCGCCTCTATCCGGACCGCAGCTATGGCAAGCTGCTGGAGCAGGCCTTCCGCCACCACGCCCTGCTACCCACCCCCATCGTGGCCCGCCTCGCCGATGACAGCTACCTGCTGCCCGGGGAGAAAAAGAGCCTCGCCATCGAATTGACCAACCAGAGCGGCCGCCCCCTGACCGTTACTGACGCCAGCCTGCTCCCGACCAAGGGGATCATGGGTGATGGTCACTGGCAGGGAGAGCTCAAAGCCGATGGCACCGCCCGCTGGCCCCTGCCGCTGGAAGCGGCGAGCAACCTGACCTGTGGCGAGGCGGTCACCTTGCCGCTGCAGTTCCAGCTCACCCTGCCCAGCCCCACCGAGCGCCAGACCCGCCTTGACCTGCAACTGCCGATCGGTGAACCGCTCTGGCAACGGGCCATCGGCCAGGGTGGCCAGATCAAGGATGCGGTGAGCGATGAACGGCACGGCCTGTCCCGCTTCACTCTGACGCTGCCCGAGAGCAAGGCCCGCATCGACAGCGGATTCGTGGTCGCCCTCGATCTGGAGCACAGCAAGCTGGAGCAACTGGAGATCTGGCTCACCTCCCCCTACGGCACCCGGATCAGTCTGTGGAACAAGGGCTACGCCAGCCATACCCGGCTCAAGGGGGAGTTCCCCCGTGAACTGGTACCGTTCGAATCGCTGGACAAGCTGCACGGCGAACCGCTCGCTGGCCGCTGGCTGCTGGAGATCAACGACACCAGCGCCGGTGATACCGGTCAGTTACGCAGCTGGCGTGTCGCCCAGCAAGTCGGCGCCCGCTGCGACAAGGATGAAACCCAGCCCAACACCGGCATCATCCCCCTTGAGCAGGATGAAGGGGGGGGTGGCACGGCTTCCCCCCTGCTGCTGTTGCTGGCCCTGTGGCCCCGCCTCTGGCGCCGGAGCACCCCGCGCCGTTGAATCCTGTACCACGGGGGTTACCGCCCCCGTGAACCTGTGACCGAATCAAGGAATGTGAAGTGAAACCATCCGTACTGGTTATTGCCACCCTCTCAGCCCTGCTCAGCGCCTGTGGCGGCGGGGAAGATAACGCACCACTGGCGATCCCGGACTACCGGGTCGATGTCGCCCTGCCGACCGCCGGTACCCTGTGTGCCGATCTGGATCAGAACTGGCAGTGTGATCCCGCCGATCCTGCCGTCAGCGGCGAAGGAACTGTTGCCCTGGTCAGCCGTTCGGCCAACATCGTCAACTCGCCCCTGCTGTTCGTACCGAGGAGCGGAGGACTGCTGCTGGCACATCCGGCCGCCAAAGGGGATCCACAACGGCTACAACCGACCCTGCTCAGCACCCTGTTGCAGAGCCGCATTGCCGAAGGGGTGGCCGCCGATCGCGCACTGGCGCAGCTGCTGGCCGATCTCGCGCCGCTGCAACCGGGCAGCGACCGCGTGGCCCTCGCAGGTCTCGGCCAGTTTGATCAGGCGCTGCAACAGGTGGCGATCAGCTTGCAGCAACAGGCCCGCACACGCCTTGCCACCGCCAAGGAGAGCCAGTTGCTCACCACCAGCTATCGCGCCATCAGCCTGATGCTGGCGCAATTGGCTCAGGAGTGGCAGCGCAACGGCCAGTTTGCCGAAAAGACCCAACGCGAGCTGCTGACCCTGTTGGTACAGCAACAGCCACGCAACCTGCTGACCGTCACCGGCGTCACCACCTTCAGCGATGGCAACGATCCGCTGCTGGAACAGGAACCCGCCGACTATCCGGGACAAGATGCCAGCTGGAATCGCACGCGTCCCCAGCTTGCCTATCGCAAACTCGATGATCGCGGTCAGGCGCTCCCTGACAACGCGCCGAGCTGGCAGTGCGTCAAGGATCTCAATACCGGTCTGGTGTGGGAGGTCAAATCGGATGATCCCTTGAGCCCGGCCTGGAAAAGCAGACCCTTTGCCTATGAGGATGAGCAATTCACAGCGACCGCAGGCGAGCAGAAAGAGGCCTACCAGCACATCCATAACAGGATCGAACAGCTCACCGCCGAAGGGGATCTGGCTGCCCTCGCCCGGGCACAGGCGCTGACGACCATGCTGACCACCCGCGCGTATCAGCAGTGGCTCAATGGCGAGCAGCGCTGCGGCATCAGCCAGTGGCGGCTGCCCACCATGGGTGAGCTGATGTCACTGATGCACTACGGCAGCCTGGCCAAGGACCCGCTGGGTCAACGCATCATCGTGGACACCCGTTACTTCCCGGATATCGCCCCCTCGGAAGATGACACCTACGATGGCTACTACTGGAGCGCCACCAGCAACACCGCCCAGCGCTTCTCCGGTGGTCCCATCAGCAAACGCACGGCCCTGTTCCTGGGAGACGATGCGGGCACCACCTATCCCGCGCTGGTGCAGCAAGATACCTATATCGAACTGATGCAGGTACGACTGGTCGCTACCCCACAATAATTCGAGGAATATCATGAGCCTTTATCGTTTTTCGTTCGCCATGCTGGCACTGCTGGCCCCCCTTGCCCACGGTGCTGCCATTTGTGATGACAGCATGGATCGCACCGCCCCTTCTGCCCGTTTTCTTGACCATGGCAACGGCACCGTCACGGATCAACACACCGGCCTCACCTGGATGCGCTGCAAACTGGGACAGACATGGAGTGGCAGCAGTTGCCTGGGGGAACCGACCGTTTACTACTGGCAGCAGGGGTTGCAAGTGGCGGAGCGGATCCGCAGTGACAGCAGCCATGCTCTCTATCACTTCGGCGGTATCAGCCAGTGGCGTCTGCCCGACATCAAGGAGCTGGCGACCCTGGTCGAGCACGCCTGCTACAAGCCCTCTCTCAATGAAGCCATTTTCCCGCGCGCCATGGCGGGGGGCGGTAAAGAGGTCAACGACGGCTACGTCTATCTGATGAGCGGCACGGTAACCTCCGCCAATGGTCAGCGGGCGTATCTGGATATCACCTCGGGAGATATCGGTCTTCGCGTCATTGGCGCCTACCCGGATCAGGTCTTGCTGGTCGCCAATAAACCCTGACCGCACCACGCTCGACACCGGAACGTGATGACAGGAGAGGCTTGCGAGCCTCTCTTTTTATTGCCTTTTGATCGTGCCCGTCTCACCCGACCCCACTTTTCTCACCCCGGCTTTCCCTACCCGTAATACCGATCAGACCTTGCTTCACTCTCGGCATTTACCCCTTTCAGGTGATGGCGAGGAGCAGGGTTCTGCACTTTCCAAGCCTTTCCCGCCTCCCATAACCAACAAAAAAGTGCGCTTCTTAACAAAATTTAATTACCAGTTAACCGATTAATAATTAACCCATAAAAATGACATGTAAATCAGTACGAAAGTGTCATAATGCGTAACATTATTGTTAAGTCACTTGATTAAATTGGTTAGGAAAAACCTCTATGTTTGCTGATATTTCTGCTCAACATTGGGCTTTTGCCATTTATGTCATCGGTGCCATCACCATCTGTCTGGTGATGATAGGTCTCGCCGCCCTGTTGGGGGGCCGTGCCTACGGCCGTACCAAGAACAAACCATTCGAATCTGGTGTCGACTCGGTCGGCAGTGCCCGTCTGCGTTTTTCCGCCAAGTTCTATCTGGTCGCCATGTTCTTCGTCATCTTCGACGTCGAGGCGCTCTACCTATTTGCCTGGTCCGTTTCCGTGCGCGAAAGCGGCTGGGTCGGCTTTATTGAAGCCACCATTTTCATCGGACTGCTGCTTATCGGCCTGATCTACCTCTGGCGCATCGGCGCGCTGGAGTGGTCACCGCGCAAACCGCAGTTGAACAACAAAAACAGTGATTGAACCACAGACCCTTTCCTTGAGGTTGCACCATGAAGTACACCCTGACCCGGATTGACCCGGATGCACCCGTTGAGCGCTACCCCCAGGAGCAGCGCCAGACCGTCGATGACCCACTGGCGCAAGAAGCGACGCGCGGCATCATGATGGGCCGTCTCGAGGAGGTGCTGCAAGACACAGTCAACTGGGGCCGCAAAAACTCCCTCTGGCCTTACAACTTCGGCATCTCCTGCTGCTACGTAGAGATGTGTACCGCCTTCACCTCCCCCCACGATGTGGCCCGCTTCGGCGCAGAAGTGATCCGCGCCTCGCCGCGTCAGGCCGATTTCATGGTGATTGCAGGGACCCCCTTCATCAAGATGGCGCCGGTCATCCAGCGCCTGTATGAACAGTTGCTCGAACCCAAGTGGGTGATCTCCATGGGCGCCTGTGCCAACTCGGGTGGTATGTACGACATCTACTCAGTGGTGCAGGGGGTGGACAAGTTCCTGCCGGTCGACGTCTACATTCCGGGTTGCCCGCCCCGTCCCGAAGCCTTTTTGCAAGCCCTGATGCTGCTGCAGGACTCCATCGGCAAAGAGCGCCGTCCCCTCTCCTGGGTGGTAGGCGATCAGGGGATCTACCGTCCCCAGATGCAGGCCGAAAAAGAGCGCAAGCGCGGCGAACGGATCAATGTGACCAACCTGCGCACGCCGGATGAGATCTGACCATGAAACTGACTCGTGATTTTCCCAGCAATTACGCCATGGCCCAGTGGCAGCCCAGCGACCACCAGGATGCCAAAGTCATTGGCGAACTGTTTGCCCACTTTGGCGCCGAGCACTTCACCGTGCAGACCACACGTACCGGCGTACCGGTGGTCTGGCTCCCCCGCGAACTGCTGCAGGATGTGATGGGCTTTTTGCGCAAGGTGCCCTCCCCGTTTGTGATGCTGTTTGATCTCAGCGCCACCGACGAGCGGCTGCGCAGCCATCGCGACGGTCTGCCCCATAGCGACTTCACCGTCTTCTATCACCTCATCTCCATCGACCGTAACGCCGATGTGATGTTGAAAGTGGCGCTGGCCGAGAGTGACCTGCATCTGCCCACCATCACCAACCACTTCCCCAATGCCAACTGGTACGAGCGGGAAGTGTGGGATCTGATGGGCATAACCTTCGATGGCCACCCCCATCTGACCCGCATCATGATGCCCAAGAGCTGGCAGGGTCACCCGCTGCGCAAGGATTACCCGGCGCGCGCCACCGAATTCGATCCCTTCATGCTCGATGCCGCCAAACAGGACATGGAGCAGGAGAACCTGCTGTTCAAACCGGAAGAGTGGGGCCTGGCCCGCGGCAACGAGAATGAGGACTACATGTTCCTCAACCTCGGCCCCAACCACCCCTCTGCTCACGGCGCCTTCCGGTTGGTGTTGCAGCTCGATGGCGAGGAGATCCGCAACTGCGTGCCCGACATCGGCTACCACCATCGTGGTGCCGAGAAGATGGGCGAGCGCCAATCCTGGCACAGTTACATCCCCTATACCGACCGGGTCGAGTATCTGGGCGGGGTAATGAACAACCTCCCCTATGTGCTGGCGGTCGAGAAGCTGGCCGGCATCAAGGTGCCGCAGCGGGTCGACATGATCCGGGTGATGATGGCGGAGCTGTTCCGCATCCAGAGCCACCTCTTGTTCCTCGGGACCTATATCCAGGACGTGGGGGCTATGACCCCGGTCTTCTTCACCTTCACCGACCGGCAGAAGATCTACACCATCATCGAAGCGATCACCGGTGCCCGCATGCACCCGGCCTGGTTCCGTATCGGCGGTGTGGCCCACGACTTGCCGAAGGGATGGCAGCGGCTGGTGCAGGACAACCTGCTGAGCTGGCTGCCCAAGCGGCTGATGGATTACGAAAAAGCGGCGATGCGCAACAGCATTCTGCGCGGTCGCACCATAGGCGTCTCTGCCTACACCACCGAGCAGGCGTTGTCCTGGGGTACCACGGGGGCCGGATTGCGCGCCACCGGCCTCAACTTCGATGTACGCAAGTGGCGTCCCTACTCCGGCTACGATCAGTTCGACTTTGAAGTGCCGGTCGGCAGCAATGGTGATGCCTACGACAGAGCCACCGTGCGGATCGAGGAGATCCGCCAGAGCATGTCGATCATCGAGCAGTGCATGAAGAACATGCCGGAGGGCCCCTTCAAGGCGGATCACCCGCTGACCACACCGCCGCCCAAAGAGCGCACCCTGCAGCACATCGAGACCCTGATCAACCACTTCCTGCAAGTGTCGTGGGGCCCGGTGATGCCCGCTGCCGAGTCGTTCCAGATGATTGAGGCGACCAAGGGGGTCAACAGTTACTACCTGACCAGTGACGGCTCCACCATGAGCTACCGGACCCGGATCCGCACCCCGAGCTTTGCTCACCTGCAGCAGATCCCCTCGGTGATCAAGGGCAGCATGGTGTCGGACCTCATCGTCTATCTGGGCAGTATCGATTTTGTTATGTCGGATGTGGACCGTTAAGTGATCCGCCCTCCCGGCCATGGCCGGGAATCGGGATCGCCGGACGAGCAGTAAAAGGACAAGCCACCAAAGGTCAAGTCATGAGCCAGCAATGTCAGTGTCACAATAATCAGACCCCACAGGGGCAAGGGGCATGCAGCAGCAAACGGGACGACTTCGTTCTGAGCCAGGCTGAACGCGATGCCATCGAACACGAGAAACACCACTACGAAGATCCCCGCGCCGCCAGCATCGAAGCGCTCAAGATCGTGCAGCAGGCCAGAGGCTGGGTCCCCGACGGCGCCATTCACGCCATCGCCGCCGAGCTCGGCATTCCCGCCAGCGACGTGGAGGGGGTCGCCACCTTCTATAGCCAGATCTTCCGCCAGCCGGTGGGGCGCCACATCATCCGCGTCTGCGACAGCATGGTCTGCTACATCAATGGCCACGAAGATCTGCTTGCCGGTCTCAAGGAGGTGATGAACCTCGGCCCCGGTCAAACCTCCCCGGATGGCCGCTTCACCCTGCTGCCGGTCTGCTGCCTTGGCAACTGCGACAAGGGGCCAGCCATCATGATCGATGACGACACCTATGGCGGCCTCGATCCGGTGACCTTGCTGAAAACCCTGGAGGCTTACCCATGAGCCTGCCGCAGAACAAGATCCTCGCCTCTCTTGGCACCGCCAACCGCACAGCCCGCACCGCCGAGACCCATCCGCTCACTTGGCGGCTGCGTGACGACGGCCAGCCGGTGTGGCTGGAGGAGTATCAGGCCAAGCAGGGCTATGACGCCGCCCGCAAGGCGCTCGGCCAGATGAGCCCGGACGAGATTGTCAGCACCGTCAAGGATGCCGGTCTCAAGGGGCGCGGCGGCGCGGGCTTCCCCACGGGTGTGAAGTGGGGGCTGATGCCCAAAGACGAGAGCATGAACATCCGTTACCTGCTCTGCAACGCCGACGAGATGGAGCCCAACACCTGGAAAGATCGCCTGCTGATGGAGCAACTGCCCCATCTGCTAATCGAGGGGATGATCATCAGTGCCCGGGCGCTCAAGGCCTATCGCGGTTACATCTTCCTGCGCGGTGAATATGTGGATGCTGCCATCCACCTGCGCCGGGCGGTGGAAGAGGCAAAAGCAGCAGGCCTGCTGGGCAAGAACATTCTGGGATCCGGTTTTGACTTCGAGCTGTTCGTCCACACCGGCGCCGGTCGCTACATCTGTGGTGAAGAGACGGCGTTGATCAATTCGCTGGAAGGGCGCCGCGCCAACCCGCGTGCCAAACCCCCCTTCCCCGCCGTCTCCGGCGTCTGGGGCAAACCCACCTGCGTCAACAACGTCGAAACCCTCTGCAACGTGCCTGCCATCATCGGCAACGGGGTCGCCTGGTATCACGGGCTGGCGCTGCCGGGCTCGGAAGATCACGGCACCAAGCTGATGGGCTTCTCTGGCAAGGTGAACAACCCGGGCGTCTGGGAGCTGCCTTTTGGCATCACCGCCCGCGAGCTGTTTGAAAATTACGCCGGCGGCATGAAGAGCGGCTATCGCCTGAAAGCCTGGCAACCGGGCGGCGCGGGCACCGGCTTCCTGCTGCCGGAGCACCTCGATGCCCAGATGTATACCGCCGGTATCGGCAAGGTGGGCACCCGGATGGGGACTGGTCTTGCCATGGCGGTGGATGACTCCATCAGCATGGTCTCCTTGCTGCGCAACATGGAAGAGTTCTTCGCCCGCGAGTCGTGCGGCTGGTGCACTCCTTGCCGCGACGGCCTGCCCTGGAGCGTCAAGCTGCTGCGAGCACTGGAGCGTGGCGAAGGGCAATCCGGCGATCTGGCGACCCTGGAGCAACTCTGCGGTTTCCTTGGCCCGGGCAAGACCTTCTGCGCCCACGCTCCGGGCGCCGTCGAGCCGCTGGCCAGCGCCATCAAATATTTCCGCTCCGAATTCGAGGCCGGGATCAAAGGCAGCGGCGATAACCGCAAGCCGGTCAAAGGGATCCAGCCCAATCTGCTGGGCGAGCGCTGGTAACGACACCACAGATTTCACAAAACAGGTTTCAGGGAAGTTGTATGGCAACCATTTATGTAGACGGCAAAGAGTACGAGGTAGACGGGGCAGATAACCTGCTGCAAGCCTGTCTGTCGCTGGGTCTGGACGTCCCCTATTTCTGCTGGCATCCGGCGCTGGGTAGCGTGGGCGCCTGCCGCCAGTGCGCGGTCAAACAGTATCAGAATGCCGATGACAAGCGCGGTCGTCTGGTCATGTCCTGCATGACCCCGGCCACCGATGGCAGCTACATCGCCATCGAGGATGAAGAGGCCAAAGAGTTTCGCAAGAGCGTGGTGGAATGGCTGATGACCAACCACCCCCACGACTGCCCGGTGTGTGAAGAGGGCGGCGCCTGCCACCTGCAGGACATGACGGTGATGACCGGCCACAACAGCCGTCGCTACCGTTTCACCAAACGCACCCACCAGAATCAGGAGCTGGGCCCCTTCATCGGTCACGAGATGAATCGCTGTATCGCCTGCTACCGCTGCGTCCGCTATTACAAGGATTATGCCGGTGGCGAGGATCTCGGGGTCTACGGTACCCACGACAACGTCTATTTCGGGCGGGTCGAGGATGGCACCCTGGAGAGCGAATTTTCCGGCAACCTGGTGGAGGTCTGCCCCACCGGCGTCTTCACCGACAAGACCCACTCCGAGCGTTACAACCGCAAGTGGGACATGCAGTTTGCCCCCAGCATCTGTCAGCAATGCTCCGTGGGCTGCAACATCAGCCCGGGTGAGCGTTATGGCGAGCTGCGCCGCATCGAGAACCGCTTCCACGGCAGCGTCAACCACTACTTCCTCTGTGACCGTGGCCGCTTTGGCTATGGTTACGTCAATCTGGCCGACCGCCCGCGCCAGCCATTGCTCAAAGATGGCAACGACCAGCTGACCATCACTGTCGATGGCGCCCTCAACCGCGCCGCCGATGCCCTGCGCACCGCCAGCGGCCTCATCGGCATCGGCTCGCCCCGCGCCTCGCTGGAGAGCAACTTTGCCCTGCGCGAGCTGGTGGGTGAAGCCAACTTCTACGCGGGTGTCGAGCAGGCCGAGTGGGCTTGTCAGCTGAAGATGCTGCAGATCCTGCAACAGGGCGGCGTGCCGACCCCGAGCCTGCGGGACATGGAAGAGGCCGATGCCATTCTGCTGCTCGGCGAAGATGTCACCATGAGCGCAGCCCGTATTGCGCTGGCGCTGCGTCAAGCCGTCAAGGGCAAGGCTCGCGAGCTGGCCCGCAAGATGAAGGTCGATCTGTGGCAAGTTGCCGCCGTTCAGACTCTGGGTCAGAACGATCGCTACCCGCTGCTCATCACCAGCCTCGACACCACCCGTCTGGACGATGTGGCGGCCGACAAGCTGCACGCCCCCTATGCCGATCAGGCGCGCCTTGGCTTTGCCATCGCCAACCTGCTCGACCCGAGTGCACCGGCCGTGACCGATCTCGGCCCCGAGCAGCAGGCACAAGCGACTCGCTGGGCCGAGCTGCTCGGCAACGCCAAGAAGCCGCTAATCATTGCAGGCTCCACTGCCCGCGATGTGGCGCTGCTTGAGGCGGCCAGCAACATTGCCCGCGCCCTGAAAGGCCGAGGACTGGAAGCCAGCATCGCGCTGGTTGGCCAGGAGGCCAACTCGCTGGGTCTGGCCATGCTGGGCGCCCAAACCTTGTCAGACAAGCCGCTCGAAGCCGCCCTTGCGCGTATCGAGTCAGAAGAGGGGTTGGCGCTGGTCACCCTGGAGAACGATCTCTACCGCCGCGCGCCGCGCAACCGGGTGGATGCTGCGCTGGCACGGCTGCAGCACCTGCTGGTCATCGACCATCAGGCGACCCCGACCGCCAACAAGGCTGATCTGGTGCTGCCAGCAGCCAGTTTTGCCGAAGCCGATGGCACCCTGGTGAACATGGAAGGGCGCGCCCAGCGCTTCTTCCAGGTCTACGCGCCCGCCTTCTACAACGCCGATATTCAGGTGCGTGAAGGGTGGCGCTGGCTGGCGGCGCTGCAAGGGGCGATCGAACGCAAGCCGCTGCGCTGGCAGAACTTCGACCAGGTCAACCATGACTGCGCCACCAGCAATCCGCTGCTGGCCACCATGCTGGAAGCGGCGCCCAACGCAGGGTTGCGGATCCGTGGCATGCGGCTGGCCCGTGAGCCGCACCGCTACAGCGGCCGCACCTCCATGCTGGCGGATCAGAACGTCAGCGAACCACGGGTAGCGCAAGATCCCGACTCCCCCTTCAACTTCTCCATGGAAGGGTATGCCGGAGCCCGTCAGCCGCTGCCGCAAGTACCGTTCGCCTGGGCGCCGGGCTGGAACTCCCCCTCCGCCTGGAACAAGTTCCAGGATGAAGTGGGTGGCAAACTGCGTGCTGGAGATCCGGGTCGCCGTCTGCTGGAAGTAACAGACCCGCAGGCAGAAGGCAAGGAGCCGCTCGGCTGGTTCACCACCATCCCCGCCCCCTTCAAGGCCGCAGAGGCGCTGCAAGTGGTCAACTATGCCCAGCTGTTTGGCGGCGAGGAGCTCTCCGCTCGCAGCCCGGTCATTCAGGCCCGAATGAACGAACCCGAGCTGGTGCTCAATCCCCTTGATGCACAGCGTCTGGCCCTCCATGCCGGTAATCAGGTCTCCTTCTCCTGGGGCGGTAGCCACTGGCAGTTGCGCCTGCGTCTTAGTGCACAGCTGAGCGCCGGTCTGGTGGGTCTCCCCCTTGGGGTGAACGGCCTGCCGACGGCGCTGCAACAAGCCTCAATCACTAACCTGCAGGAGGTGATCGCATGAGCGAGTCGCTGATCGATCTGTTGCTGGAGGTGGGCAAGGCACTGATCGTGCTGGTGGGGATCGTGGGGGCTGGCGCCTTCATGAGCTTCATCGAGCGCCGTCTGCTGGCTCTGTGGCAGGATCGCTACGGCCCCAACCGGGTGGGGCCGTTTGGCCTGCTCCAGCTGGCCGCCGACATGATCAAGATGTTCTTCAAGGAGGACTGGATCCCGCCGTTCGCCGATCGACGGATCTTTATCCTGGCCCCCATCATCGCCTTCACCGCCTTTATTCTGGCGTTTGCTGTGGTGCCCATCACCCCCAACTGGGGCGTGGCGGATCTCAATGTGGGGCTGCTCTACATCCTGGCCATCGCGGGGCTGGCAGTCTATGCGGTGCTGTTCGCCGGTTGGTCGAGCAACAACAAATACTCCCTGCTCGGCAGCTTGCGCGCCTCGGCCCAGACCCTCTCCTACGAGGTGTTTCTCGGCCTCTCCCTGATGGGGATAGTGATCCAGACCGGCAGTTTCAACCTGAGGGATATCGTCGAGGCACAGGCAGACTTGTGGAACGTGGTGCCCCAGATCCTGGGCTTTGTCACCTTCCTGTTTGCCGGTGTCGCCGTCACCCACCGCCACCCGTTTGACCAGCCGGAAGCCGAGCAGGAGCTCGCCGACGGCTATCACATCGAATATGCGGGGATGAAGTGGGGTCTCTTCTTCGTGGGCGAGTATATCGGCATCGTGCTGGTATCTTCCCTTATCGTGACCCTCTTCTTCGGTGGCTGGCACGGCCCCTGGTTGCCCCCCTTCATCTGGTTTGCCCTGAAGACCGCCTGTTTCATGGTGTTCTTCATCCTGCTGCGAGCCTCCCTGCCTCGCCCGCGCTTTGACCAGGTGATGTCGTTTGGCTGGAAAGTCTGCTTGCCGCTGACCCTGATCAATATGCTGGTCACCGCGGCAGTTGTACTGATAAGTACGCAGTGAGGCACTCATTATGAAAATTGTTAGCATCATTCAGGGTGTCGGCACCCAGTTACGCAGCCTGGCCATGGTCTTCTCCCATGCCTGGCGGCCCCGTGAAACCCTCAACTATCCGGAGCAGGCGGTCTATGCGGCCCCCCGCTACCGCGGTCGCATCGTGCTGACCCGCGACCCCGACGGGGACGAGCGCTGCGTGGCCTGCAACCTCTGCGCGGTTGCCTGTCCGGTCGGCTGTATCTCGCTGCAAAAATCCGAGCGGGAAGATGGTCGCTGGTATCCGGAATTCTTTCGCATCAACTTCTCTCGCTGCATCTTCTGCGGCCTGTGTGAAGAGGCTTGCCCCACTACCGCCATCCAGCTGACGCCGGATTTCGAGATGGGTGAGTATCGCCGCCAGGATCTGGTGTACGAGAAAGAGGATCTGCTGATCAGCGGGCCGGGCAAATACCCGGACTACAACTTCTATCGCATGAGCGGGATGGCCATCGACGGCAAGCCGAAAGGGGATGCCGAAAACGAAGCCAAACCCATCGATGTCAAGAGCCTGCTGCCCTGAGGAGTCAATCATGGAACTGGCATTTTATGCCTCGGCCCTGGTGGCCATTTACAGCACGCTGCGAGTGATCAGCACAAGCAATCCGATGCATGCGCTGCTCAATCTCATCATCTCCCTCATCGCCGTGGCCATGATCTTCTTCTGCCTGGGCGCCGCCTTTGCGGGCGCCCTGCAGGTGATTGTCTACGCCGGCGCCATCATGGTGCTGTTCGTGTTTGTGGTGATGATGCTGAACCTGGGAAGTGCCCAGGCGCAGGAGAAAAACTGGCTCACCCCCATGACCTGGGTAGGCCCTGCCCTGCTCTCGCTGATCCTGCTGGGCTTCCTGGGCCACGGCATTCTCGGGGTGACCGGGGGCCTTATCGGAGTGACCGAGGTGACCGCCAAGCAGGTCGGTGTTGAGCTCTTTGGCCCCTATGTACTGGCGGTGGAGCTCGCCTCCATCCTGCTGCTGGCGGGTCTGGTGACCGCCTATCACCTGGGTCGGGAAGACAAGAGCGGTGAAGTGCTCTCCGTCCCGCGCTCCGCATCCCGCTCTGCACAAGAAGGAGGTCAGCAATGAATGGAATCCCTATGGAGCACGGGCTTTTGCTGGCCGCGGTGCTCTTCTGCATCGGCTTGTGCGGTCTGCTGATCCGCCGCAACCTGCTCTACATCCTGATGAGTATCGAGATCATGATGAATGCCTCGGCACTGGCGTTTGTGGTGGCAGGTAGCCGCTGGGCCCAGGCCGATGGCCAGATCATGTACATATTGGTGATTTCTCTGGCGGCAGCGGAGGCCAGTATCGGCCTCGCCCTGTTACTGCTGCTCTATCGTCGTTACCACACCCTGAACGTGGACACTGTGAGCGAGATGCGCGGATGAGCCTCTTATATCTGACTTTTCTATTTCCGCTGCTGGGATGGCTGGTGCTGGCCTTCTCCCTCGGCCGGTTTGGCGAGCGCACCTCGGCGCTGATCGGGGTGGGTTCCATTGGCCTGTCGGCCCTCACCACCCTGTGGGTGGCTATCGACTTTTTGGGCAACCCGCCCGAGGGGGGCGTCTATATCCAGCACCTGTGGCAGTGGATGGCGGTGGGTCACTTCACCCCAACCTTCAGCCTGGCACTGGATGGCCTGTCGCTGACCATGCTCGGCGTGGTAACCGGGGTGGGTTTCTTCATCCACCTGTTCGCCTCCTGGTATATGCGCGGGGAAGAGGGTTACTCCCGCTTCTTCACCTACACCAACCTCTTTATCGCCAGCATGCTGTTTCTGGTGCTGGCCGATGACCTGCTGTTTGTCTACCTCGGCTGGGAAGGGGTGGGGCTGTGCAGCTACCTGCTGATCGGCTTCTACTACAAGGATCGCAACAACGGCGCGGCGGCCCTTAAGGCCTTCATCGTGACCCGGGTGGGTGATGTCTTCCTCGCCATCGGCCTGTTTATCCTCTATCGGGAACTGGGCACCCTCAATATTCACGATCTGCTGGTGCGCGCCCCCACCCTGTTTGCCGAGGGCTCCCCTGCCCTGTCACTGGCCTGCCTGATGCTCTTGGGCGGTGCGGTCGGCAAATCGGCCCAGCTGCCGCTGCAAACCTGGCTGGCGGATGCGATGGCAGGCCCGACCCCGGTCTCCGCGCTGATCCACGCCGCCACAATGGTGACCGCCGGTGTCTACCTGATTGCCCGCACCCACGGCTTGTTCCTGCTGGCGCCGGAGATCCTCCATCTGGTCGGGCTGGTTGGCGCCATCACCCTTGTGCTGGCAGGCTTTGCCGCGCTGGTTCAGACCGACATCAAGCGGATCCTCGCCTACTCCACCATGAGCCAGATTGGCTATATGTTCCTGGCCCTCGGTGTCGGCGCATGGGAAGGGGCCATCTTCCACCTGATGACCCACGCCTTCTTCAAGGCGCTGCTGTTCCTCTCCGCTGGTGCCGTCATTGTCGCCTGCCACCACGAGCAGAACATCTTCAAGATGGGCGGGCTGCGCAAGAGTCTGCCGCTGGTCTATGCCTGCTTCCTGGTGGGTGGCTCGGCGCTGGCGGCGTTGCCGCTAGTCACTTCCGGTTTCTACAGTAAGGACGCCATCCTGTGGCAAGTAGAGGCCTCGGGCCAAAGCGCGCTGCTGTGGGCCGGTCTGGCGGGGGCATTCCTCACCTCGCTCTATACCTTCCGGCTGATCTTTATCGCCTTCCATGGAAAAGAGCAGACCAAAGCCCACGCCGGCCACGGTCTGGCTCACCATCTGCCGCTGCTGGTGCTGCTGGTGCTCTCCACCGGCATCGGGGCGCTGATCACCCCGCCACTGGCCGGGGTACTGCCAGCAGGCCCGGGGGATCATATCGAAGAGGGTCGCCATGCGCTGGAGGTAGCCTCCGGCATCATCGCCATCGCAGGCATTGCGCTGGCCGCGTTTCTGTTCCTCGGTGAGCGCCGTCTGGCCACCTTCATTGCCAACAGCGCGCCGGGTCGCCTGCTCAGCACGCTCTGGTTCAACGCCTGGGGCTTTGACTGGCTCTATGACCAGTTATGGGTAAAACCCTATCTGCTGGCCACTAGGCTGCTGGCCCGAGACCCGCTGGACTGGATGATGGGACTGCCCGCCTGGATTGCCCTGCGTGGCAACCAGCTGCTGGCCTGGACCGTGACCGGCAAGTTGCGCTGGTATGCCGCCTCCATGGGGATCGGCGCCGTGCTGGTGCTGGCGCTGTTGCTGCTGGGGTAACGCGATGAACAACCGGACAATCATACAGCCAGGCTGTTTGCTCTCCCTGATGGAACAGGGAGCGCAATCTCATATGAACTTGAACGAGAGCTGATACCGTGACCTTACTCTGGATCTTGCTAATTCCTTTTATCGGCGGCTTGCTCTGCTGGCAGATGGAGCGTCTCGGCGGGCAGTTTGTCCGCTGGGTTGCCCTGCTCTCCATGAGCGCCAGCCTGCTGCTCTCCTGTGCCATCTGGCTAAGTGGTGACTTCTCCCTTGCCACGACGGGTCTCGACAGCGCGGGCGTCACCGGTGCTGCCTCCGCCTGGGCTGCTGAGTGGCGCCTGCCGTGGATCCCCCGCTTTGGCATCTCTTTGCATCTGGCGGTGGATGGCTTGTCGCTCTTGATGGTGATCCTCACCTGCTTTATCGGGGTGCTGGCCATCCTCTGTTCGTGGAAAGAGATCGTGCAGCGCATCGGCTTTTTCCACCTCAACCTGCTCTGGATCCTGGGCGGCGTGCTCGGTGTCTTCATGGCACTGGACCTGTTCCTCTTCTTCTTCTTCTGGGAGATGATGCTGGTCCCCATGTACTTCCTGATTGCACTGTGGGGCCACTCGGTCACTGACGGAAAATCACGGATCAACGCCGCGACCAAGTTCTTTATCTACACCCAGGTTTCGGGCCTTATCATGCTGGTGGCTATCATCGGGCTGGTGCTGACCCACCAGCATGCCACCGGTGTCTTCACCTTCAACTATCTGGATCTGCTCAATACCCCGATGAGCAAGGGCGTTCAGTGGCTGCTGATGCTGGGCTTCTTCATCGCCTTCGCCGTCAAGATGCCACTGGTGCCACTGCACGGCTGGCTGCCGGATGCCCACAGTCAGGCACCGACCGCAGGCTCGGTGGATTTGGCCGGGATCTTGCTGAAAACCGCCGCCTACGGTCTGCTGCGCTTCGCCCTGCCGCTGTTCCCCGAAGCCTCAGCCGAGTTTGCCCCCTATGCCATGGTGCTGGGCCTGATCGGCATCGTCTACGGCGCCATCGTGGCGTTCGGTCAGACCGACATCAAACGGCTGGTGGCCTACACCAGCATCTCCCACATGGGCTTTGTGATGATCGCCATCTACTCGGGTAGCGAGCTGGCCCTGCAAGGCGCCGTGGTGCAGATGATCGCCCACGGTCTCTCCGCTGCCGGCCTCTTCATCCTCTGCGGTCAGCTCTACGAGCGGTTGCACACCCGGGATCTGCGCCAGATGGGCGGCCTGTGGGGGCGTCTGCGCTATCTGCCCGGCGTGATGCTGTTCTTCTCGGTGGCATCCCTCGGCATGCCGGGAACCGGCAACTTCGTCGGCGAGTTTCTGATCCTTATCGGCAGCTTCCAGGTTGCCCCCGTCATCACTGCGGTGGCGACCTTCGGTCTGGTGCTGGCCTCGGTCTACTCCCTCATCATGCTGCAGCGTGCCTGCTTTGGCCCCGCCAAGGATGAGAGCGTGCTCAAGGGACTGGATCACCGCGAACTGACCATGATGATGGTGATCGCGGGCCTACTGGTACTGCTTGGCCTCTATCCCCAACCCGTGATCGATACCGCCAGCAGCAGCCTTATCAACGTGCTGCACTGGTATCTGCTGCCGACTGCTGGAGCCCTGCAATGACTTTCTCCGCTTCCCAACTGCTGGCACTGCTTCCCCTGCTGTTGACCACCGGGGCCATGGCGGCCCTGATGCTGGCCATCGCCTGGCGCCGCTGTGTCACCACCGCCTTTACCGTGACCATTGTTGGCCTCAACCTGGCGCTCTTCTCGCTGCCCATCGTGATGGCGCAGGGGGATCAGGGGGTCACTCCGCTGCTGCAAGTGGACAGTTACGCCGTCTTCTACATGGGACTGGTACTGATCGGCGCGCTGGCCACCTGTACCTTCGGTCAGTCCTGGCTGAAAGCCTACCCGGATAACCGGGAGGAGTTCTTCCTGCTGCTGCTGATCGCCACCGCCGGTGGTCTGGTGCTGGCCTGCTCCCGCCACCTCGCCTCCCTGTTTATCGGGATCGAGATGCTGACCCTGCCGATGTTCGGTCTGGTGGGTTACGCCTACCGCGAGCGCCACTCGCTGGAAGCCGCGGTGAAATACATGGTGCTCTCTGCCGCCGCCACCGCTTTCCTGCTGTTTGGCATGGCGCTGCTCTATGCACAGGCAGGCAGCCTGAGCTTTGCCGCCCTGGGGCAGACCCTGGCCGAGAGCCCGGCACACCACCCGCTGCTGATGGGCGGCCTCGGTCTGATGCTGGTCGGCTTTGCCTTTAAACTCTCCTTGGCCCCCTTCCACCTCTGGACCCCGGATGTCTATGAAGGTGCGCCGGCACCGGTCGCCACCTTCCTCGCCACCGTGAGCAAGGTCGCGGTCTTTGCCGTGCTGCTGCGCTTCTATCTGGCGGTACCGGCGGCAGCGGACCCGATGATCCACTGGCTGCTGGCAGCCATGGCGGTCATCTCCATCCTGGTCGGCAACCTGCTGGCGCTGGTGCAGACCAACGTCAAACGGATGCTGGGTTACTCCTCCATCTCCCATTTCGGTTACCTGCTGGCGGTGATCGTGGCGAGCCGCATCGGCCAGATGCCGGTGGAGGCGGCCGGGGTCTACCTGCTGATGTATCTCTTCACCAGCCTGGGTGCCTTTGGCGTGGTGAGCATGATGTCGAGCCCCTATCGCGGCAAGGATGCAGACTCCCTGCACAGCTATCGCGGCCTGTTCTGGAAGCGCCCATACCTCACTGCCGTGCTGACGGTGATGATGCTCTCCCTGGCGGGCATCCCGATGACGCTCGGCTTTATCGGCAAGTTCTACCTCATCGGCGTCACCGTCGAGGCGCAACTCTGGTGGCTCTCCGGTGCAATAGTGCTCGGCAGCGCGCTGGGTCTCTACTACTACCTCAAGGTGATGGTGACCCTCTATCTGCGCGAACCGGGTATGCAGCAGCGGGATGCCAGCGCCGACTGGGCACTCTCCTCCGGTGGCGTGGTGGTACTGCTCTCTGCGGCGCTGGTGGTGTTGCTGGGGCTTTATCCCCAGCCGGTCATCAGCCTGGTACAAGGGTTCCAGCACGTGGTGTTGCAGTAACCTTCGCTGACATTCCCCCTCATCATTACCCGTCAAAACCGGCAGCCAAGGCTGCCGGTTTTTTTATCAAATCCTTCCCCTTAAACCATTTGCAGGGCTTGAATCGACTCTCCCCTCATCAACGTACTGGGCGACGAAGCCATTGGTTGACTTGGCACCTCGCCTGCCTGACCCACTCAGCTGAACCATAAAAAAACCGGCCAAATTTGGCCGGTTTCTGTTTTTATGCGCTTGCGCTGTCGCTATTAACCCAGACGGACCCGGGCGTTGCGGAACATCCGCATCCAGGCGCCATCTTCGCCCCAGTTGTCGGGGTGCCAGGAGTTGGCCACAGTGCGGAACACCCGCTCCGGGTGCGGCATCATGATGGTGGCGCGGCCATCGGTGGTGGTCACGGCGGTGATACCATCCGGCGAGCCGTTCGGGTTGGCCGGGTACTGCTCGGTCACGCTGCCGCGGTTATCGACAAAGCGCAGCCCTACCAGACCGCTCTGCTGCAGTGCGTTCAGGTGAGCGGCATCGCGCACCTCGACACGCCCTTCCCCGTGGGAAACGGCAATAGGCATCACCGAGCCTGCCATGCCGGCGAAGAAGGCCGATGGGGACTCCTGCACCTGCACCAGACTGAAGCGGGCCTCGAAGCGCTCGGAGCGGTTGCGCACAAAGCGCGGCCACAGATCTGCGCCCGGGATGAGATCCCGCAGGTTGGACATCATCTGGCAACCGTTGCAGACACCCAGAGAGAGGGTATCGCCACGCTCGAAGAAGCGCTGGAACTGCTCGCGGGCGTTGTCGTTGAACAGGATGGACTTGGCCCAGCCTTCCCCCGCCCCCAGCACGTCACCGTAGGAGAAGCCGCCGCAGGCCACCAGGGTCTGGAACTCTTCCAGCTTGATGCGACCGGAGAGAATGTCGCTCATATGGACGTCCACAGCCGCGAAACCGGCACGATCGAACGCCGCCGCCATCTCCACATGGGAGTTGACCCCCTGCTCGCGCAGCACCGCCAGACGGGGGGAAACCCCCTTGGCGATATAGGGCGCGGCAACATCCTCGGACGGGTTGTAGCTGAGCTTGGCCTGCAGACCCGGGTCGGTGGCATCCTGACGAGCGGCATGTTCCTGATCCGCGCACTCGGGGTTGTCCCGCAGACGCTGCATCTGCCAGCTGGTCTCGCCCCAGAGGGTGCGCAGGGCGGTGCGGCTGGCACGATACACTTCTGTACCCGCGCGCTGCAGTGTGATGAGGTCCCCCTCGCGCACTGTGCCCAGCACATGGGAGCAGGCAGCCAGGCCGTGACCGGCCAGCAGTGTCATCACGGCTTCCTTGTCGTCGCGACGCACCTGAATGACGGCGCCCAGCTCCTCGTTGAACAGCGCAGGCAACAGCTCGCCACCGATGCGGTCAAGCTGGATGTCGAGCCCGCAGTGACCGGCGAAGGCCATCTCGGTCAGGGTAACGAACAGGCCGCCGTCGGAGCGGTCGTGGTAGGCGATCAGCTTGCGATCGGCCACCAGCGCCTGAATGGCGTTGAAGAAGCCTTTCAGTTGTACCGGATTGTCAAGATCCGGCGCCTTGTCACCCAGCTGACGGTAGACCTGAGCCAGGGCCGAGGCGCCGAGGCGCTGCTTGCCGTTGCCAAGGTCAATCAGGATAAGGTCGGTCTCACCCAGATCTGTACGCAGCTGCGGCGTAACCGTGTTGCGTACATCCTCAACCCGAGCAAAGGCGGTGATGAGCAGGGAGAGCGGCGAGGTGACGCTTTGCTCCTTGCCATCCTGCTGCCAGCGGGTCTTCATGGACATGGAGTCCTTGCCCACTGGAATGGTAATACCAAGGGCCGGGCAGAGCTCTTCACCCACTGCTTTCACCGCCTCATAGAGGCCGGCATCTTCCCCCGGATGACCGGCAGCGGCCATCCAGTTGGCGGAGAGCTTGACCCGCTTCAGTGACCCAATATGGGTCGGCGCCAGGTTGGTCAGGGCTTCGGCTACCGCCATGCGGGCGGATGCGGCGTGGGAGAGCAGCGCCACCGGGGTGCGCTCGCCCATGGACATGGCTTCGCCGTGGTAGCTGTCGTAGGTCGCCGCAGTCACGGCGCAATCGGCCACCGGGATCTGCCAGGGACCGACCATCTGATCGCGGTTGACCAGACCGGTCACGCTGCGATCGCCGATGGTGATCAGGAAGGACTTCTCCGCCACGGTCGGCAGACGCAGTACCCGTTCGGCTGCATCGTTCAGCGTGATACCGTCCAGTTGCAGCGGCTTGCCCTGAGCTGGCAGGGTAGTGACATCGCGGTGCATCTTGGGCGCCTTGCCGAGCAGCACGTCCAGCGGCAAATCGATGGGCTGGTTGTCAAAGTTGCTGTCAGAGAGGGTGAGATGCTTCTCTTCGGTGGCGGTGCCGATCACGGCATAAGGCGCGCGCTCACGCTCGCACAGTGCCTTGAACAGGGGCAGCTTGTCCTGCGCCACCGCCAGCACATAACGCTCCTGGGATTCGTTGCACCAGATCTCCAGCGGGCTCATGCCCGGCTCGTCGCTCTGGATGGCGCGCAAATCGAAACGGCCACCGCGCTCACCGTCATTGACCAGCTCCGGCATGGCGTTGGAGAGGCCACCCGCCCCCACGTCGTGAATGAAGACGATGGGGTTGGCATCGCCCAGCTGCCAGCAGCGGTCGATCACCTCCTGACAACGACGTTCCATCTCGGGGTTGTCGCGCTGCACCGAGGCAAAGTCGAGATCTTCGGCTGACTGACCGGAGGCCATGGAGGAAGCTGCGCCGCCACCCAGACCGATATTCATGGCCGGACCACCCAGCACTATCAGGGCCGCCCCGACCGGGATCTCCCCTTTCTGGACATGATCGGTGCGGATGTTGCCGATGCCGCCCGCCAGCATGATGGGCTTGTGATAACCACGCACCTCGATGCCGTTGTGGCTCGGCACCTCCTCTTCGAAGGTACGGAAGTAACCGAGAATGGCCGGGCGACCGAATTCATTGTTGAAGGCGGCGCCGCCGAGCGGCCCCTCTTGCATGATGTCAAAGGCACTGACGATGCGGCTCGGCTTGCCGAAATCCTGCTCCCAGGGCTGTTCGAAGCCGGGAATACGCAGGTTGGAGACGGTAAAGCCCACCAGACCCGCCTTGGGCTTGGCACCACGGCCGGTTGCACCCTCGTCGCGGATCTCGCCGCCGGAGCCGGTAGCCGCTCCCGGGAAGGGGGAGATGGCGGTCGGGTGGTTGTGGGTTTCCACCTTCATCAGTATGTCGACCTGCTCCTGATGATACTGGTACTCACCACTGGCAGGGCTCGGGAAGAAACGGCCACCCTGGCTCCCTTCCATCACGGCGGCGTTGTCTTTATAGGCAGACAGGACATGATCCGGCGTCTGCTCGAAGGTGTTCTTGATCATCTTGAACAGCGACTTGGGCTGCTGCTCGCCGTCTATAGTCCAGTCGGCGTTGAAAATCTTGTGACGACAGTGCTCTGAGTTCGCTTGGGCAAACATGTAGAGCTCGATGTCGTTGGGGTTACGACCCAGCTTGGTGAAATTCTCTACCAGATAGTCGATTTCGTCGTCGGCCAGCGCCAGACCCAGCGCCACGTTGGCCTCAGCCAGTGCGGCGCGACCACCGCCCAGCACATCGACCTGGGTGAAGGGACGCGGCTCATGGTGAGCAAACAGGGCGCTCGCCGCGTCCATGTCGGCAAACACCACTTCCATCATCCGATCATGCAGCACGGCGGCAATGGCGCTGCGCTGGGCGGCACTCAACTCACCCTTCATCGTCAGGTAATAAGCAATACCACGCTCCAGCCGCTTGACCTGTTTCAGGCCGCAGTTGTGGGCGATGTCGGTTGCTTTGGAAGACCAGGGGGAGATAGTGCCGGGGCGGGGGGTAACAAGAAACAGCTGACCGCTGGGGGTGTGTTCGGGGATGGTCGGGCCGTAGCGCAAGAGCTGGCCCAAGGTCGCTCGCTCGGGGGGAGAGAGGGGGCTTGTCAGCTCGGCAAAGTGCACATACTCGGCATAGACATCCTCTATCTCTACTCCGCTCTCTACTCCACTCTCCGTACCACTCTCCGTACCACTCTCATTTCTCATCTGTGCGAAGCGTTGCAGCAGTTTTTGGACACGAAAATCAGACAGTGCTGGGGCACCACGCAAGATATCCATATGACCTTTCTCACCAAGTTTTAAAGTGGGGGGGGATTGAGACGCGCGTATTATAGGGATCTGGCTCACGCCGGACAAACGTTTTTCTCACTTCGAGCAGTGTGACTCTGCGCACACTCTCTGGTATAAAGGTGCCTCTTTTTTGACAAATGCCGATTTTTTCAACAAAGGTACTCACCTACTTGCGCTGCATTTTTCGACTGTTTATCGGGCTGTTGTTGACGCTGACGCTGGTTGGCTGCGACTTCTATAGCCCCTCCAGCCAGCTGGAGCAGATCCGCCAGCGAGGCGAGATCCGGGTTGGCACCATCTATGGTCCCACCTCTTATTACCAGCGTGATGACCTCGCCCAGGGGTTCGATTACGAGCTGGCGCAAAACTATGCCGACTGGTTGGGGGTGAAACTCACCATCATCCCGGTCGACACCACTGACGAACTGGTCGCCCTGCTGAAAAAGGGCAAACTCGATCTGGCCGCTGCCGCCATCATGGTCACCCCCGAGCGGCGCGAGCTGTTTCGCTTTGGCCCGGGCTTCTATCAGGTCTCCCCCAAGCTGGTCTACCGCAACGGCAAACCCAAGCCGGCTTCGTTGAACGATATCAAGGGCAAACTGGTCGTCGCCGCAGGCTCCACCGGGGAAGATCTGCTCAAAGAGATGAGCAAGGAGAATCCGGGACTGACGTGGAGCACCAGCCACAATGCCGATGTGGAGGAGCTGCTCAAGCAGGTGGTGGATGGCAAGATTGACTACACGGTGGTGCAGGATACCGTGCTGGCCCGTACCCAGCGCTACTACCCGGAGCTCACCGAGGGGCTGACCCTGGCCCAGAAGCAGACCGTCGCCTGGGCCATGAGCAAGCTGCCCGATGACAGCCTCTATGCCAGCGTGATCGACTTCTTCGGTCAGCGCTTCATGGATGGGGCCATCGCCAAACTGGACGAGAAGTACTTCGGCCACGTGCAGAACTTCGACTTTGTCGATACCCGCACCTTCCTCAAGCGCGCCAAGAGCCTGCTGCCCAAGTACCAGCCGCTGTTCCAGACTCACGCCAAGAATATCGACTGGCGTCTGCTCGCCGCCATCAGCTATCAGGAGTCCCACTGGGACCCGCAGGCCCGCTCCTACACCGGCGTGCGCGGCATGATGATGCTGACCGAGCCCACCGCCAAGGCGATGGGGGTCAACGACCGGCTTCATCCGGAAGAGAGCATCAAGGGGGGTTCCCTCTATCTGCAACAGATGATGGAGAAGGTGCCGGACTCGGTGCCCGATGACGAGAAGGTGTGGTTTGCCCTCACCGCCTACAACATCGGTTACGGCCACATGATGGATGCCCGTCGCCTGGCCAAGGATCTTGGCAAAAATCCCGACGCCTGGAGCGACGTGAAAGAGGTGCTGCCGCTGCTACAACAGGCGCGCTGGCATCGCAAGGTGCGTTACGGCTATGCCCGTGGCAGCGAGGCGCGCAACTATGTCAACAACGTGCGCCAGTACTACCAGAGCCTACTGTGGCTCGACAACGAGCAACAGAAGGCGCACCAGCGAGAGAGTCTCGACAACGACAGCGAGCCGGAGCTGGCCGAGCGCCCCACCATCATCGCCGAGGTGGTCAATCAGATCACCTTGCGCTAACCAGCCATTATTCGGCTGTTTTCACGCAAATTTCTCTGTTACCATCGATTCACATCGGAGCCTATCCGAAATCGCATTGTTTTCATTATGTTGAGAGATTAAATAACAGCAATTTCGGATGGGCTCCATCAATGACCCAAGGCCGGGACGGCCACCTAAGTTGGGAGGAGACCAAGATGCAAAAACGTAGAAAAATCAGTCTGGTCAGAAAAGCGAAGTGCAGCTGGAGCCCCAGACGCAAACTCAAGCTTAATGACATCAAGCGCAACCTGTGGCGCAGAAATCGATCCTATACCCTGCTTATTGCAGAGCACACAGCATAAACCCGGCATTCGCCGGGTTTTTTTATCTTCTTTCTCACCTGACTACCGTCTTACACCAGCGCCGCCTTGAACTGTACCGTCCGTTTGGATACCAGCGAGTTGCAGTGGTTGCAGAAGTAATCCACCGCACCGCACGCCTTGAGGCGCTCCAGCTCCTGCTGGCAGGTGGGACAGATGGCCGTGACGCGAACAGGGGCCTGGCACTGACCACAGGTCTGTTCCTTGCTGCGGGTATCCAGTTCAGCCTGGCATGATGGGCAAAGCAGCGCTTCCATTGACGACTCCTCATAAAGTGAACCTGCGATGGGCTTGCCCATGGCGGGTTCCCCTCCCCGCCGGACATCACGCCACTGCAGGGGGAATAACAAAGCGGCTGCCGGTGAGGGCAGCCGCAAGGACTTATTTCTTCTTCATTTTCAGCAGGCGTTTGCGCTGACGTTCCTGACTCAGGGTCATGGTGTTCTTCTTGCCTTCAAACGGGTTGACCGACTCCTGGAACTCGACCCGGATCGGCGAGCCCATGATCTTGAGGGACTTGCGGAAGTAGTTCATCAGGTAACGCTTGTAGGAGTCCGGCAAATCGTTCAGCTGGTTGCCGTGGATCACGATGCGCGGCGGGTTGTAGCCACCGGCGTGCGCATACTTGAGCTTGACGCGGCGACCGTTGACCATCGGCGGCTGGTGATCTTCCTGCGCCATCTGCATGATGCGGGTCAGCATCGCCGTGCTGGTACGACGGGTGGCAGACTGGTAAGCCTCCTGAATGGATTCAAACAGGTGGCCGACACCGCTGCCGTGCAGGGCGGAGATGAAGTGGACGCGGGCGAAGTCGATGAAGCCCAAGCGACGATCCAGCTCGTTCTTCACATCCTCTTTCACCTTCTGATCCAGGCCATCCCACTTGTTCACCACCAGCACCACGGAGCGGCCGGAGTGCAGCACGAAACCGAGGATGCTCAAATCCTGATCGGTGATGGTCTCCTGGGCGTCGATCACCAGCAGGCAGACGTTGGCATCTTCGATGGCTTTCAGAGTTTTGATGACGGAGAACTTCTCCACCGTCTCGTGCACCTTGCCACGACGACGCACACCGGCGGTATCGATAATGACGTACTTCTGCTCGTCACGCTCCATCGGAATGTAAACGGAGTCGCGGGTGGTGCCGGGCATGTCATAGACGATGACCCGATCTTCACCCAGCATACGGTTGGTCAGGGTCGATTTACCGACGTTGGGACGACCAACGATGGCAAATTTGATGGGCAGGTCGGCAAACGGGGTCTCTTTGGTATCTTCTCTGGTGTCCAGATCACCGGCAGCCACCATGCGCAGCAGGGCTTCTTCGTCGAAGTCCTCCTCTTCCTCATCCTGCGCATCTTCATCGGTAGCGGCTTCGACCAGGGTCTCCAGATGGGGAGCCAGGGCCAGTTCCAGCAGGCTCAGCACACCACGACCGTGGGCGGCCGCGATCTGGTAGACCTCGCCCAGCGCCAGACCGTAGAACTCGGAAACCGCGGAATCACCGTCGATGCCATCGGTCTTGTTGGCCACCAGAAATACCTTCTTGTGGGCCTTGCGCAGGTGTTCGGCGATGGCTTGATCCGCCGCGGTCAGACCGGCACGGGCATCCACCATGAACAGCACGACATCCGCTTCTTCGATGGCCAGCAGGGATTGCTCGGCCATCTTCAGCTCGATCCCCTCTTCGGTACCATCGATACCGCCGGTATCGACCACGATAAATTCCAGCTCGCCCAACTTCGCCTGACCGTATTTACGGTCCCGGGTCAGACCGGGAAAGTCGGCAACCAGGGCATCCCGAGTACGGGTCAAGCGGTTAAACAGGGTGGATTTCCCCACGTTGGGGCGGCCCACCAGGGCTACTACAGGAGTCATAAAAGCCTCATTCTCAAGACGACAAAGGCTCCGGGTCCGAAGACCAGGAGCCGGATATTCACATTATCGGACGATCAAGGACGCTTGAGGGCGTACAACTTGCCGTCACGGCTCTGCACATACAGGGTCTCGCCATCCACCAGCGGGGCGGCGTAGAGGCCACTGCTATCGAGCTGCTGCATCGCCTTGATGGTACCGTCGGTACGATCAAGCCAATACAGGTATCCTTCCACATCACCCACCACCACATAGTCACCAAAGATGACAGGTGCAGTGACGGTACGATTCTCCAGCTGGGTGTTGGACCACAGCTCCAGACCGTTGCGACGATCGACCGCAAACAGATGGCTGCGGCTGTCGGTCAGCACGATGGCATTGCCGGTCATCGCCAGGTCGCGATAGCCGGAATACTTGCGCTTCCACACTTCGTCGCCGGTCATCAGCTTGCGTGCCATCAGCTGACCGTTATAGGCGATGGCATAAAGCTCATCACCGGCGATCAGCGGGCTGGCATCGACGTCGACCATACGGTCCAGTTCGGTAGCACCGCGGGCATCAGCCACCTTGGACTGACGCACCGGCTGGCCATTGCTCAGCAGGGCAATGCCCACCTTGCCATCGGCACGGCCGTAAATCACGGCGCCGTTGGTGATCACCGGCGCACCGGCACTGCGCAGGGTCAGCGGCGGCTGCTCTTCGGAGAGCGACCACTGCAGCTTGCCTTCGTCAGTATCGAGCGCGATCAGGCGACCGGAAGTGGTCAGCACCACCACGCGGCCATCTTCCACCGCAGGGCTCGCCACCACTTCGCCGGGCACATTGGTCTGCCACAGCACTTCACCGTTCTCTTCGTTCAGGGCGTAGACCACCCCGTTCTCGGAGCCGAGGAACAGCTTGCCGTAACGGGAGACCAGACCACCGGAGAGGCGGGCGCTGCGCTTGTCGGCATTGACCGGCAGGTCAGCCAGATCGACGGTCCAGAGGCGATCGCCACTGGCCCGATCGAACGCGGTGACATCACCATCACGGGCGGCCGCATAGATGCGATCCTCTTCCACCACCGGCTTGAGCTGGGAGTAGAAGTCACCGATGCCATCACCTACGGTGGATGACCATGCGGTGTCGGCAGTGAAAGCAGATTCAACCACGGGCAGCGGCGCCATCGGGTTGAGATCCTCTTCCGAACTGAACAGGGAGCAACCCTGCAGAGCGAAGGAGACCGCAGCCCCCAGCGCTACCATTTTGAATAGATTACGCATCCGGTGCCTCACCAGTCGCAACGGCCGGCAGGGCCAGATCGTCCATTTTCAGCTTGAGTTCAGCGCTACCCTGCAGGCCGCCGGCATCGGCCGCCGCCTGATAGGCGTCACGAGCCTCTTCGGTCTTGCCCAGCTTTTGCAGCACATCGCCACGGGCTTCGGCTACCTGCGCCTTGAAGGCGTCATTCTGGATGGTCGCCAGCTTGGCCAGCGCTTCGTCCGCCTTGCCCTGATCATTCAGCACACGGGCCAGACGCAGCGCCGCGATGGGGCGAATGCTCTCGTCACCTGTGGTGGCCACCAGATCCAGCTGCTCGACAGCCAGATCCAGCTTGCCCACCTTGACGGCAGCGGCAGCCAGTTGCAGGGCGGCCAGCTCGGCGTAGGAGTCGCCCTTGTTGGCGGTGACAAACTGCTGTGCCTGCTCGAAACCGGCGGCATCGCCCTTGGCCAGCTGTTCAATCACCTGATTGTAAGCCTGGGAGGAGGCCTCCATGGTCTCTTGCTGGTGCTGGTTGTAATAGCGCCAGCCGAACAGACCGACCAGACCGATCACGGTCCCGGCAATCACCGAGGTTCCGTTCTCTTTCCACCACTCCTTGATAACCTCAACCTGTTGTTCTTCGGTGGTATAGACTTCCACAGCTTACTCTCCTTTGGCTGCCAGCAGGGCAATGGCGGCGTCAACCTTGACGGTCTGTTGCTCGGCCTGACCACGCAGATATTTGATAGTGATCTCCCCGTTTTGCACCTCGGTTTCACCAAGGATCAGGGCGATTGCCGCGCCGCTCTTGTCGGCACGTTTGAGTTGTTTCTTGAAGTTGCCACCACCGCAGTGGCTCATGAGGCGCAGGTCCGGCAGGGCATCGCGCAGACGCTCGGCCAACTGGAAGCCAGCCTGCTCGGTCCCCTCGCCCACCATCGCCAGATAGACATCCACCGCCGGGCGGATATCGGCGTTGAGCTCGAGGGTCTCCAGCATCAGCACCAGACGCTCCATGCCCATGGCAAAGCCCACGGCCGGGGTCGGTTGACCACCCAGCTGCTCCACCAGACCATCGTAGCGGCCACCGGCACAGACGGTGCCTTGGGCACCCAGACTGCTGGTGACCCACTCGAACACGGTCAGGTTGTAGTAGTCAAGACCACGCACCAGACGTTCGTTCACTTCGTATTTGATACCGGCAGACTCGAGCAGGCGCTTGAGCCCCTCGAAGTGGGCCAGGCTCTCTTCGCCCAGATGGTCGAACAGACGCGGGGCCCCCACCAGAATGGCTTGTACCTTTTCATCCTTGGAGTCGAGCACCCGCAGCGGGTTGCTGTACATCCGGCGCTGGCTCTCTTCGTCCAGCTGATCCTTGTACTGCTCCAGATAGGCCACCAGCGCATCGCGGTAAGCGGCGCGCTCGGCGCTCTGGCCCAGGGTGTTGAGCTGCAGGGTGACATGCTCGCTGATGCCAAACAGACGCCACAGGCGGTGGGTCAGCATGATCAATTCTGCGTCAATATCCGGCCCGTTGATGCCAAACAGCTCGACCCCGAACTGGTGGAACTGGCGATAACGGCCCTTCTGGGGACGCTCGTGACGGAACATGGGGCCCATGTACCACATCCGGCGTTCCTGATTGTAGAGCAGACCGTGCTCGATACCGGCACGGACGCAGCTGGCGGTCCCTTCCGGACGCAGGCTCAGGCTGTCGCCGTTGCGGTCTTCAAAGGTGTACATCTCTTTTTCGACCACGTCGGTCACTTCACCGATGGCGCGCTTGAACAGATGAGTCTGCTCGACAATCGGCATGCGCACTTCGCTGTAGCCATAGCTGGCAACGACCTGGCGCAGGATCTGTTCAACCTTCTGCCATACCGGGCTCTGCTCCGGCAGGCAATCATTCATACCGCGAATAGCTTGGATCTGTTTTGCCACGTTGATACTCGAGAAAAAGAGGTAAAATTTGGCCGCATTATAGGGATTTTCCCCCCCAAGGTAAAATCAGGGAATCCGGATGCGGGATTTAAAATCAGTCACCTGGAAAAAGGGCCACCCGACGTGGCCCCGATTTGCTCAATCCTTGTCCACCAGGATCCGGTTGGCGGGATCCATCATGGCGGCCCGGGCGCGAATGCGTCGCTCCAGCACCGGAATGAGATCCTTGTTGTCGAGCCGATCGACCCGCTGGCCCCCTTCATAGAAGGCACTCTTGTTGGCGGCACCCGCCAGACCAAGGTCAGAGACCAGCGCTTCGCCCGGGCCATTCACCACGCAGCCGATGATGGAGACATCCATCGGGGTGATAATGTCTTCGAGCCGCTCTTCCAGCGCGTTGACGGTGGCGATCACGTCGAACTCCTGCCGTGAGCAGGAGGGACAAGCGATGAAGTTGATGCCACGGGAACGAATACGCAGGGATTTGAGGATATCGAAGCCGACCTTCACCTCCTCCACCGGATCCGCCGCCAGCGAGATACGCAGGGTATCGCCGATGCCGTCGGTGAGCAGCATGCCCAGACCGATGGCAGACTTCACCGCGCCGGCACGGAAACCGCCCGCTTCGGTGATGCCCAGATGGAGCGGCTGCTCAATCTGTTTGGCCAGCAGGCGATAGGCACCGACAGCCAGGAACACATCGGAGGCCTTGACGCTCACCTTGAAGTCCTGGAAGTCGAGACGATCGAGATAGTCCACGTGACGCATGGCGGATTCCACCAGCGCTTCGGGGGTCGGCTCGCCGTACTTCTCCTGAATATCTTTCTCCAGCGACCCGCCATTGACCCCGATACGGATCGGGATATTGAGGTCGCGCGCGCAATCGACCACCGAACGCACCCGCTGCTCGTTGCCGATGTTGCCCGGGTTGATACGCAGGCAGTCGGCACCGTACTCGGCCACTTTCAGGGCGATGCGATAGTCGAAGTGGATATCGGCGACGATGGGAATGCGGGTCTGCTGTTTGATGAGCCGGAACGCTTCCGCCGCTTCCATGGTGGGCACGGAGACACGGACGATATCGGCACCGACCCGCTCGATCCGCTGGATCTGCTCGACGGTGGCGGCAACATCTGTGGTTTTGGTGTTGGTCATGGTCTGCACGGTAATGGGGGCATCGCCCCCAACCGGTACATTACCAACCATGATCTGTCTGGATTTACGACGAATGATGGGAGATTCGTGAGAAGACATGAGAAACAGGTTACTCCTGCGGCAGTGAGAAGCGAGCAGTACGACCGTTGTTGTAACGGCTCATATCAAACGACTGGCCCTTGTAGTCAAGCTTGACGGCCATCGGCGCGCCAATGATGAACTTCAGGGGCTCGGCGCCTTCCAGCACCAGCTCGTCATTGGCCTTCTTCAGACCACTGAACAGGGTCTTGCCGTTGGCATCCTTCACATCCAGCCAGCAGTCGGCGGTGAAGCTCATCTTCAGTTGCGGTGCCGTCGCCGGATCAACGACAGCCGGTTCGGATCCGCTCGCCGTGGCGCCGGATACCGCAACATCGGTCACCGTGCCGACATCGGCGCTGACATCGGTCGGGGCCACGGCCGCAGAGGCAGGTGCCAGCGTGGCGGTCGCCTCGGAAACCACCGCAGGGGCAGTCACGTCCGTGGCGGCAGGTGCGACAGTCGCCCCTTCCACCTGATCGGTATTGATCGCATCGGGCGGCGTGATAGCAGGTTCAGCCGGGGTCGAGCTGGTCGCACTCATCTCGGTGGCAGCCAGGGCTTCATCACCGGCGGAGCGACGTGCGGTACTCTGCCACCACCAGGCGACCGAGAGCGCAATCAACACCAGGATCACCAGCCAGGTCACCACCTTGAGCCGACTGTCGTTGGCTTGCTGGCGGGAGCGACGGGAGAAGCTCTGCATGTCGATATTATCGGGCGGCGTCAGACCCAGCTTGTCGTATGCGGCCAGAATGGTCTCTTCGGGGATCCCGACCAGCTTGGCATAGGTGCGCAGATAGCCCCGGATAAAGGTATGGGACGTGTGCTTGTCGTAGGTATCCGATTCGATAGCGGCGATCAGGGTCAGACGAAGGTGAATGCGGGACGCAACCTGTTCTCGTGTCCAGCCAAGCTGTTCACGGGCGTTGCGCAGCAATTGGCCTGGGCCTGCTGCCTGGGAGTCGTCTTGGATATCGTGTGGCTGTTCAATAGTCATTGGCTAAATAACGCTTGGCTTGTTGCGAAGTGGGATATTGCCTTACCAGCTCAGTCCCGAATTGGTGAAGTAATGCCGGCTTGTCCATCGCCTGTGCCAGTCGCAGTCTCAACCAGAGACTCTCCTCATTCTCGTCTGACAAATCGGCAAAACGGGCGAGGTAGGACTGCACATCAGGCAGCTTGCCATCTTTCATGGAAAGCTCGGCCAAGTCCAGCAATAACCCTGGATTGCGGGGATTATACCCCAAGGCCAGGCGATAGTACTCGCCTGCTTTATCATTTCTGCGATTTTGCAGCGCACAAAGTGCCGCATTTTCATAGGTATCGGCAATTTTTACATAGCCTGGCTGAATAACAGCCTGGTTGAACGCCTGATCAGCCTCGTCATAACGGCCGCGATCACAGAGGAAGGCACCATAGTTGTTCATCGCGTCAGCATTGGACGGATCCATGGCAAGGGCGTTCTTGTAATAGGTCTCGGCTGCCTTGAAATCCCCTACCTTCTGGTAAAAGTAGGCAAAACCGATCTGCACCTGAGGATTGGAGGGGTCATATTGGAGGGCGCGGTCAAGATTGAACTTGGCCTGCTCGGCATTGCCCTGACGCAGGTACTGAATACCCAGGTCGAGACGGGTCTGGGCTGCCGCCTTGAGGTCGGGGCCCACTTCACGCTGGGTCGAATTCTGGCCAGCGTAAGTGGTCTCGGTCACACAGCCAGGCAGCGCGCAGAGCGCTGCCACTACGATCAATGTACGTGTATCCATTCCCTGTCTATACAATGGCTTAGCATTTAAACCATTTTGACGGAAATCCCATCCTGTTGCATCCGATTTTTGATAGTTCGCTTGGTACGGTCAATTACGTCGCCCACCAGCTGACCACAGGCGGCGTCGATGTCATCGCCACGGGTCTTGCGGACGATCACGGTGAAACCGTACTCCATCAGCACCTTGGAGAAGCGATCGATACGGCTGTTGCTCGGTTTGCCGTAAGGGTTGCCCGGGAAGGGGTTGAACGGGATCAGGTTGATCTTGCTCGGGGTATCCTTGAGTACCTTGGCCAGCTCGTGAGCATGCTGCATATCGTCATTGATATGATCGAGCAGCACATACTCGACGGTCACTCGACCACCGTTGGCGTTGGACTTCTCGAGGTAACGACGGACACCGGCGAGGAACTCCTCGATGTTGTACTTGTCGTTGATCGGCATGATCTCGGAGCGCAGCTTGTCATTCGGGGCGTGCAGAGAGATAGCCAGCGCCACGTCGATCTGGTCGCCCAGCTTGTCCAGCGCAGGTACCACGCCAGAGGTGGAGATGGTCACCCGGCGCTTGGAGATACCAAAACCGTAGTCATCCATCATCAGACGCATGGCGGGCACCACGTTGGCGAGGTTGAGCAGCGGCTCGCCCATCCCCATCATCACCACGTTGGTGATGGGGCGTTTGCCACCAACCACGCGGGCAGCACGCCACACCTGACCGATGATCTCGGAGACTTTCAGGTTACGGTTAAAGCCTTGCTGGGCGGTAGAGCAGAACTTGCACTCCAGCGCACAGCCGACTTGAGAGGAGACGCAAAGGGTCGCGCGGTCATCTTCCGGGATATAGACGGTCTCGACTTCCTGATCACCCACCTGCAGGGCCCACTTGATGGTGCCATCGGCAGAACGCTGTTCGCGGCTGATCTCGGGCGCCTTGATCTCGGCGATCGCCTTGAGGCGCTCTTTGAGCACCTTGTTGACGTTGGTCATCTGATCGAAATCATCACACCCAAAGTGATAGATCCACTTCATTACCTGATCTGCCCGGAATGGCTTCTCGCCCAGTTCGACGAAAAAGGCACGCATGGCATCCCGATCAAGATCCAGCAGGTTGATTTTTGTTTCGCTCATCAATGGCCTCAGTTCAAACACTTCATCAATTATTGGCTGACGACGTCAGGGGGCGGCATTGTACAAATAATGGGTCTGGCTTTCCACCTGGAGAATAGAGGGATATTGCGTAAACGGCGAAAACAACAAAGGGAGCCGAAGCTCCCTTGCAGGTATCAGTCGCGAGATTAGTCGCGGGAGCAGAGCTCGTTTTCGCTGAAGAAGTAAGCGATTTCACGCTGGGCAGAAGCAAAGCTGTCGGCACCATGCACCGCGTTGCGGTCGATGCTCTCGCCGAAGCAGGCACGCAGGGTACCGGCCAGGGCTTGCTCGGGATTGGTCAGCCCCATCAGATCACGGTAACGCTGAACGGCATTTTCCCCTTCCAGCACCTGCACCATGACCGGACCGGAGGTCATAAAGGTCACCAGTGCATCATAGAAAGGACGGCCTTGATGTTCGGCGTAGAAGCCGGCGGCCTGTTCGCTGGTCAGACGCAGCATTTTGGCGGCAACGATGGTCAGGCCAGCGCTTTCCATGCGGTGGTAGATCTCGCCGATCAGATTCTTGCTGACAGCATCCGGTTTGACGATAGAGAAGGTACGTTCGATGGCCATTGATATCTTTCCTTAACTACAGAGATTTATTGTTAGAATCCATGTTCGCTGGCGATTATACGTAAACAAAAACCGGAAAAACACACAAACAAGCAACTTTTTATTAAACATCACTCCCTTGCAATCAACATCCACGCTCATCTTGACCGAGCAGAGCCGGAAAATATGTGCGCTTGCGCACGATAGTGACCTTAAGCCGCCAAAAAACCATCTTTTGCTCACTATTCGAACAGCATGAAAGAAGGCACCCGAAGGTGCCTTGTCTCGTCTATTTGGCTTCCGCCAGCAGGGCCCGCGCAATGGTGCGCATCCCCAAAGTATTGGCCCCCGGCGCCCAGAGAGCATCGCCATTGTCACTGAAGCAGGCCGCCAGATCGATATGCAGCCACCCCATCCCTTCGTTGGCAACGAAACGGGAGAGGAAGCCCGCCGCGTTGGAAGCGCCACCCGGCCCGCCACCCTTCACCGGACGGCTGTTGGCCGTGTCGGCGTAATGGGAGGGGCACTGCTGGCGGTGCCAGGGCTCCAGCGGCAGCGGCCAGGCCGGCTCCTGCTCTGCATCGGCATAGGTCATGGCCCGGCTCACCAATCCCTTGTCGAGGCCAAACAGGGCATTGTAGCGCCCCCCCAGCGCCATCACGGCAGCGCCGGTCAGGGTGGCGGCATCGATGATCAGCGGCGCGCCGGACTCGCTCGCCAGTTGCAGGCCATCGGCCAGCACCAGCCGCCCTTCGGCGTCGGTATTCACAATCTCGACCGTGGTGCCGTTCTTGTAAGTGAGGATATCCCCCAGCTTGTAGGCGTGACCGGAGACCAGGTTCTCGGCGCAGCAGAGGATCAACTTCACCCGCTTGTCGAGCCCGCGCAGCATGGCCAGCGCCAGCGCACCGGTCACAATCGCCGCCCCCCCCATGTCGCACTTCATGGTGAGCATCCCCTCGGAGCTCTTCATGGAGTAGCCGCCGGAGTCAAAGGTGATCCCCTTGCCCACCAGCGCCGCTGCCACCGGCGCCTTGGGATCGCGCCCCGGGTTGAAGTCGAGCTCCAGCAATACCGGTTCGCGCGCACTGCCGCGGCCCACCTGATAGAGGCCAACCCAACCGGCCTGTTGCAGCGCTTCGCCTTTCAAAATGCGATGGCTCACCTTGTCCGGCGCCAGCTCGGTAATAAAGGATGCGGCTTCCACTGCCAGCTCCAGCGGGCCCAGCAGCTCCGGGGTGGCATTGGTCATCTCGCGCACCCAGCGGCCACAGAGCCAACGCGCCTCCAGCTCCTCTCTGTCCTCTTCCGAGGACATGGCCCACTGCAGTTGCACCTCCGCCTTGGGGGTTTGCAGACCCTGGGCAAAGGCCCACTGCTGCTCGCGCTCCCAGTGGCCAGCCAGCGTCACTTTCTGGATCCCCTGCAGGCAGAGCCGGCGCGCCGCCTGCTGGATATCGAGTAGCGGATTGGCCGTCACCAGATGGATCACCATGCCGTCGGCGCGGTGAGAGAGCAGCGCCCCCTCCCCCCACTCGGCCGGTGCAAATTCACGACTTAACCAGACATTCATGCGGTTACCTCCTGCAGCCAGCGTGCGATGGTGCGCAGACCGTGACCCTTGGCGCCAGTTGCCCAGAGATCGTTGCCCGATTTTTGATAAGAAGCAGCCAGATCCAGGTGTACCCAGCCTTTGCCCTCATCGCGCACGAAGCGGGAGAGGAACGCAGCAGCCGTGGTGGCACCGGCCGTGCCCTCTGCTGAAGCAACATTGCCCAGATCGGCAAAAGCCGAGGTGAGCTGGCTGGCATGCCAGGGCTCCAGCGGCAGTGCCCATGCCAGCTCATTTTCAACCTTGGCGGCGGCCAGCGCGCGCTGCTGTTCGGTCTCATCGAGGGAAAACACCGCATTGTAATCGCGGCCCAGCGCCATCTTGGCGGCGCCGGTCAGGGTGGCAGCGTCAAGGATATAAGTCGCGCCACTGTCGGAGGCTGCCATCAGGCCATCGGCCAGCACCAGACGACCTTCCGCATCGGTGTTCTGGATCTCGACCGAAACCCCATTCTTGTAGGTGAGGATGTCGCCCAGCTTGAAGGCGTGGCCGGAGACCAGGTTCTCGGCGCAGCAGAGAATGAGCTTCACCCGCTGGTTCAAACCACGGCTGATGGCCAGCGCCAGCGCGCCGGTGACCATGGCTGCACCGCCCATGTCGGACTTCATCGGCAGCATGTTGTCAGAGGACTTCATGGAGTAGCCACCGGAATCAAAAGTGATCCCCTTGCCCACCAGCGCCGCCACCACGGGCGCATGGCGATCACCGGTCGGGTTGTAGTCAAGCTCCAGCAGCACCGGCTCGCGCTCGCTGCCACGGCCGACCGACCAGATCCCGATATGGCCGGACTCGCGCAGCGCTTCACCGGCGGTGATGCGGGCAGTAACCTGATCCCCAGCCAGACCACGAATAAGCAACAGGGCCGATTCCGCCAGACTCATGGGGTAGATCTCTTCTGGACAGCCATTGGTGATGTCACGTACCCAGCGGGCCGCCTTGAGCAGCGCATCCAGTTCACGGGCGTCCGCATCGCGCTGCTGGCCGAAATCCAGTTCACGCGCACCCTTCGCGGCGTAGAACCCCTGGGCGAACGCATAGCGACGCTCCAGATCCCACTCCTCACCGGCCAGCGTCACCCGCTTGATCCCGCTCGATTCGAGGCGACGGGCGGCGCGCTGAACGGTGCGCAGAACATCCTTCTCCTGACCGGCTGCACCGAGATGGATCAGTGCCTCGTCGCCATTGAAACTGAGCTGGGCGCCCTCGCCCCAATGGGCGGCCGCAGCCTGGGTGGATAACGCTACCTTCATCATGTCAGCCATCGTGTTTGCTTCCTTTTTACTGGCACTATTTATAAGCACTCTTTATGGGAAAGAGCTTATTGGCAAAGCGAGAATAACGAATACAAAAAAGGCCGTGCCCCCGAGGGTCACGGCCTTCCACCATATCACCGAAGCACCACAGGATGCTGCACGTGCAATTCACTCATGTGTAATTAATGGCGCTCTGAGGCAAGGTTCAGGGTGTACTTGGGCAGTTCCACCACCAGATCCTCGTCCGCCAGTTTTGCCTGGCAGCTGAGGCGCGATTCCGGCTCCAGTCCCCACGCCTTGTCCAGCATATCGTCTTCCAGCTCGTCGCTTGGCTCGAGAGAGTCAAAGCCCTCGCGCACCACACAATGGCAGGTAGTGCAGGCACAGGATTTCTCGCAGGCGTGCTCGATCTCGATACCGTTGCGCAGCGCCACATCCAGAATGGTCTCACCACTTTGCCCCTCGAGGGCGGCGCCATCCGGACAGAGTACGGGATGAGGAAGAATGATCAGTTTTGGCATATTACACCTTGTTGACGTTTTGTCCGGTCAGCACCTTGCGAATGGAGGCATCCATTCGGCGGGCTGCAAACTCGCCACTGACAGCATCTGCCGCCTCAATGGCTTCTTTGATTTGATTGGTTGAGCCTGCGTTGCGCATGGTCAGCAGATGGGCGATGGCGGCATCAATCTCGGCTCGCTCGGCTGCGTTCAGCAGGGCATCGCCATCGGCGGCCAGCGCCGCATTGAGACTCTCGACCACCCGGTCGGCTTCAACCTGCTGCTCGGCCAGCATGCGGGCATCCATATCCTGCTGGGCGTTCTCGATGGAGGCACTCAGCATGGTGAGGATATCCTGCTCCGCCAGCCCGTAAGAGGGCTTGACCTGGATCTCGGCCTGCACGCCGGAGGATTTCTCCATGGCGCTAACCGAGAGCAGACCATCCGCATCCACCTGGAAGGTGACGCGAATATGGGCGGCGCCGGCAGCCATCGGCGGAATACCGGTCAGGGTAAAGCGGGCCAGGGAGCGGCAATCGGCCACCAACTCGCGCTCACCCTGTACCACGTGAATGGCCATGGCGGTCTGACCATCCTTGAAGGTGGTGAACTCCTGGGCGCGGGCCACCGGAATGGTGGTGTTGCGCGGGATCACCTTCTCGGCGAGGCCCCCCATGGTCTCCAGACCCAGCGACAGGGGGATAACGTCCAGCAGCAGCATCTCGGCATCGGGCTTGTTGCCCACCAGAATATCGGCCTGGATGGCGGCGCCAATGGCGACCACTTTGTCCGGATCGATACTGGTCAGCGGCGTGCGCTGGAAGAACTCGCCCACCAGTTCGCGCACCAGCGGCACCCGGGTGGAGCCACCGACCATCACCACTTCCAGCACTTCCACCTGCTCAAGGCCCGCATCGCGCAGGGCGCGGCGGCAAGCCAGCAAGGTCCGTTTCACCAGCGGGGTAATGAGCTCATCAAACTGGCTGCGGGTCACGCAACCCTGCCAGCCAGCAAAGGTGCAGGGAACGCTGTCGGTATCGGTCAAGCCGTGTTTGACGGCAGCAGCCACATCCAGCAGCTCGCGCTGCAGATGGGCATCCAGATCGCCGGATAGGCCCGCCTGTTCCTTGATCCAGTCCGCCAGCAGGTGATCGAAGTCATCGCCGCCGAGGGCCGAATCACCGCCGGTAGCCATCACTTCAAAGACGCCGCGGTGCAGCCGCAGGATGGAGATATCGAAGGTACCGCCCCCCAGATCGTAAACCGCAATCACCCCTTCCTGACCGGTGTCGAGGCCATAGGCAATCGCGGCTGCGGTCGGCTCATTGAGCAGCCGCAGCACGTGCAGACCGGCCAGACGGGCCGCGTCCTTGGTGCCCTGACGCTGGGCATCGTCGAAATAGGCGGGCACGGTAATGACCACGCCGTCGAGATCGCCACCCAGCGAGGCGGCGCCACGCTCGGCCAGCTTTTTGAGAATTTCGGCCGAGACCTGCACCGGATTGACCAGCCCCTGACGGGTTTGCAGTTGCGGCATGCCATTGTCGGCGGCAACGAACTGGTAAGGCTGCTGGCGGGTATCGATATCGGCCAGCGCCTTGCCCATCATCCGTTTGACCGAGACGATGGTGTTGTGTGGATCGAGTGCCGCTTCGCGCTTGGCATCAATCCCGACTCGAATGGCGTCGCTTTGATAGTGCACCACCGACGGGAGCAGGTCGCGCCCTTGCTCATCGCAAAGGGTATCGGCGTGACCGCTGCGAACCGCAGCGACGAGAGAGTTGGTGGTGCCGAGATCGATGCCGACCGCACGTTTGTGCTGATGAGGTACAGCGCTCTGGCCGGGTTCGGCGATTTGCAGTAATGCCATGGGTAATGAAACTTCCAGCGTTAAAGGATCAAGACTCGAGAAGCGAGTCTTCGAATCGTTCCAGCTCTTCGAGGAGCTTGTCGACAAACTTGAGTTTGCGAACGCAATCAGCGGCAACGAGATCTTTACCGGCGGCAAGAGACTCGGTCAGCTGCTGCATCAACATCTGGTGATCATGCCTGATCTCGCTGCGAAAATCCTTGATGGCGCGCTCAGGGTCGGCGTCATCTTTCAGATCGGCCAGACGCTCGCGCCACTCCAGCTGCTGCATCAGAAACGCGGTATCTTGCAGGGTCTGCTGTTCACCACGGATATCGGTGCCACGCAGGGAGAGCAGATATTCGGCACGGCGCAGCGGCGCCTTGAGGGTGGTGAATGCTTCGTTGATCTGGGCGGCACGTTGCACCGCAGCCAGCAGCTCCCGTTCGGGGGCGGTGGCAAAACGATCAGGATGGAATTGGGTTTGCAGCTGGCGGTAGGTATCAGCCAACTGACGGGTATCGAGCTCGAAGCCTTCAACCAGCCCAAACAGCTCGAAATGATTCATGCAAACCTCTTGGAAACGTTCGCCACAACCTCACTCGCCCTTGGCAAATGAGATGTGGTTGAACGGATCATGGGCGACCCGCTCAACCACAGACGAAGGATCATTGACGTCAAAAAACTCAGACACTGAAGCTTTCGCCGCAACCACACTCGCCTTTGGCGTTGGGGTTATTGAACTGGAAGCCCTCGTTGAGGCCCTCCTTGACGAAATCCAGCTCGGTGCCATCCAGATGGATCAGGCTCTTGGCATCAACAATAATCTTGACGCCCTGCTGCTCGAACACCTGATCTTCATCGGTCAGTTCATCAACGAACTCAAGCACGTAGGCCAGACCGGAGCAGCCGGTGGTCTTGACGCCGAGGCGCAGGCCAATGCCCTTGCCCCGGTTAGCCAGAAAAGAGGAAACCCGTGCCGCGGCGGCATCTGTCATGGTAATAGCCATACTGCTCTCCGGCGCTTAGAGACCTTTCTTCTGCTTGTAATCGGCGATGGCGGCCTTGATGGCGTCCTCAGCCAGAATGGAGCAGTGGATCTTCACCGGTGGCAGGGCCAGCTCTTCGGCGATATCGGTGTTCTTGATGCCAGCCGCTTCGTCCAGGGTCTTGCCCTTGACCCATTCGGTCACCAGGGAGCTGGAGGCGATGGCAGAACCGCAGCCGTAGGTCTTGAACTTGGCATCTTCGATGATGCCTTCGTCGCTGATCTTCAATTGCAGCTTCATCACGTCGCCACAAGCAGGCGCACCGACCATGCCGGTCGCGATGCTGGGATCATTCTTGTCGAAACCACCGACGTTGCGAGGATTCTCGTAGTGGTCGATTACTTTTTCACTGTAAGCCATATCTCACTCCTGCTAATTCTGTTGCTCACTGACCCGGTGGATCAGTGATGAGCCCATTCGACCGTGTTCAGATCGACGCCGTCTTTGTACATCTCCCACAGGGGGGACATCTCGCGCAGACGACCGATGGAGTCACGAATAAGCTTGACCGCGTAGTCAATCTCTTCCTCGGTGGTAAAGCGACCGATGCTGAAACGGATGGAGCTGTGTGCCAGCTCGTCGTTCAGACCCAGTGCGCGCAGCACATAGGAGGGTTCCAGGCTGGCAGAGGTACAGGCCGAGCCGGAAGAGACCGCCAAATCTTTCAGCGCCATGATGAGGGATTCCCCTTCCACATAGGCAAAGCTGACGTTGAGGTTGCCGCAGACGCGATGCTCAAGATCACCGTTGAGGTAAACGGCTTCGATATCCTTGAGGCCATCCCACAGACGCTGACGCAGTGCCATGACACGCTTGCCTTCGCTGACCATCTCTTCCTTAGCGATGCGGAAGGCTTCGCCCATACCGACGATCTGGTGAGTCGGCAGTGTGCCGGAACGCATGCCGCGCTCGTGACCACCACCGTGCATCTGGGCTTCGATACGCACGCGCGGTTTGCGACGCACGTAGAGCGCACCGATCCCTTTCGGACCATAAATTTTGTGGGCAGAGAGAGAGAGCAGGTCAATCTTCATCGCTTCGACGTCGATCTCTACCTTGCCTACGCTCTGGGCTGCATCCACGTGCAGCAGGATCTTGCGGGAGCGGCACAGTTCGCCCAGCCCTTTGATATCCTGGATCACGCCAATTTCGTTGTTCACATGCATCAGGCTCACCAGAATGGTGTCATCACGCATGGCATTCTCGATCATCTCGAGCGTAAACAGACCATTGGGCATAGGCTCGAGGTAGGTCACTTCGAACCCTTCACGCTCCAGCTGACGGCAGGTATCGAGTACCGCTTTATGCTCGGTCTTGGAGGTGATGAGGTGCTTGCCCTTGCTGGCATAGAAGTGGGCAACACCCTTGATGGCCAGGTTATTGGATTCGGTCGCACCGGAGGTGAAAACGATCTCGCGGGGATCGGCACCAATCAGCTCTGCCACTTGATTACGGGCCAGATCCACCGCCTCTTCGGCCTGCCAGCCAAAACGGTGAGAACGGGAAGCCGGATTGCCGAACAGGCCATCCATGGTGAGACACTGCATCATTTTTTCTGCGACACGCGGGTCCACCGGACAGGTTGCCGAATAATCAAGGTAAATAGGCAGTTTCATGTTTTTCTCCGTCACAGTCCGGGTCATACAGAATCCCGCTGTGGAAAGCACGTTTATAGTTGGACTTTCAAGCTCACATCGCCGTGTTCTGCCCGTTCAACCAGGGACAACACGGTCTTCATTTGTTCATCTTGCTTGCCGGCAATCCGGCGCACATCGGCCTGGCGTACCAGCTCGGCCAGGGTGATATCCCCGAGGAAGCTGGAAATCCGCTCGCTCAGATCACGCCATAGGGAGTGCGTCAGGCACTGGGTACCGCCGTGGCAACCGCCCTTGCCGAGACACTTGGTGGCATCGACCGACTCATCGACCGCGGTGATCACCTGACCGACCGAAATCTCGTCCGGCGCCAAGCCAAGGCGATAACCACCACCCGGGCCACGCACACTGCTCACCAAACCATGTTTGCGCAGGCGGGCAAAGAGCTGCTCGAGATAGGACAACGAAATGCCCTGGCGCTCGGAAATATCGGCAAGGGGGACGGGCCCCTGCTCTGCATGCAGCGCCACGTCGAGCATGGCGGTTACAGCGTAACGTCCTTTTGAAGTCAGTCTCATGTGCCTTACCGTCTTGCGAAGCAATTTAATGGGGCACATGGTCACATACCCGACCAAATCAGTCAAGTATATGGTTGAGTAAATCAGTCGGATTAATCCGGTACGCGCGCTTTCTGCACCGAGGTCAAAATCCCGCGCAGAATGTTGAGCTCTGCCGCTTCCGGCCGTGCCCGATTGAACAAGCGACGCAACTTGCTCATCACATGACCCGGATGGTCATCGGCAATAAAACCGGTCTTCATCAGGGTTTGTTCCAGGTGCTGATAGAACCCTTCCAGCTGGGCGGCACTCGGATAGGCCATCTCATCTTCAGGCTCGGCGGCCTGCCCCTGCAGCCAGCGCATCCGCACTTCGTAGCAGAGGGTCTGCACCGCCATGGCCAGATTGAGGGAGCTGTAATCGGGATTGGCCGGAATGGCCACGTGGTAGTGGCACTTTTGCAGCTCGTCGTTGGTGAGACCGGTGCGTTCACGGCCAAACACCAGCGCAACCGGGTGCTGCATCCCCTCAACCACCGACTTCTCGCCGGCTTCACGGGGATCAAGCATGGGCCAGCTCAGGGTGCGGGAGCGGGCGCTGGTGCCAATCACCAGACCACAATCGGCGATCGCGTCGTCCAGCGTCGGGACGATACGGGCATTGGCAAGCACATCGCTGGCACCTGCCGCCAGGGCGAAGGCATTTTCATCCGGCAAGGCTTGCGGATCAACCAGAACCAGTTGGGTCAACCCCATGGTCTTCATGGCACGCGCCGCAGACCCCATGTTGCCGGTATGAGAGGTGTTTACCAAAACGATACGAATCTGATCCAACATGCCCAGTCAATCTTCAGTCAAAAATAGCGCGCAATTATAACATAGGAGAACGCTATTTTGGCACCGTAAAAGCTGAGTGAATCGCCCTCAGTTGATTCTATTCAAGCTGCATTGATTTATAAAACTGAATCGCCCCCACTTCCCTAGACACCGCACAAAATTAAAAGGCCCTGCTGTTGCAGGGCCTTTGAGTTTCCAACTTAAATGGCCGTGATCAGCACGTGATCATAACCATTTAAGTTGGAAACTAGCAGATCAAACGATTCAGTAACTTAGCGACACCACATGTGACATTTAAGTTGGAAACTCAATAGCAATCCTCCGCCTGCTCAACGAACAAGCAGGACATTGAAGTTGGAAACCAAGCTCTGTTTGCCATGATAGTGACCATGTAACTAAATTACAAAACAGCTAATTACCTCTTATGAGCAGTGGCAGGCAGACGCATGTCATTTGTCCGCAGTTAGCAGAGAGGCTACATGCTGGTGTTGAAAGGTGTGGCTGTAGGTATATGACACCACGGGAAGTCAGCCTAGCAGCTCCCCTTGTAATGACATCATTTGTTAAGCACACCATCAAACTCCGACAGTTGTAAGTCATTTTTCCCCTGCAACATATCGCTCGCTAACGATCTACGCTGGTCCAGTAAATCATCGAGCGTTGCCTCGAAGGTCTGAATGTCAGCATCGCGTATAGTTGGATAATAGACAAATACATCCTTGGTCTGGCCGATACGGTATGCTCGATCGGTCGCCTGATCTTCTTTGGCCGGATTCCAGCACCGGGTGAAATGGATCACATGGTTTGCTCCCTGCACATTGACACCAAACCCCACCGCCACGGTGGAAAGAATAATCACATTAAAGCCGGACACTGCCTGGAAACGATCAATCAGACGTTGGCGACTATTCAGGCTATCGCTACTTGTACTGGTGTCCCCATTAATGATTGTTGGGGATATATCGAAACGGACCTTAACCGCGTGCTGTACTTCACGCTGAACATCCCGTAGTTCGGTGAAGATGATAACTTTATCCCCGCTGCAACGGATGTTATCCAGTTGTTCTAGCAGCCACCTCATCTTAGGGGAATGTTCACGTAACCAAAGGTCAGGCTCCACACAATAGGGGTGAGCACAGACCAGCTTGAGTTTATGCAACACAGGAAGGATGAAACTCTCTTTACTCCCTGCGGCCTCCTGCACCAATTGTCGCTGTCGATATTCACCAATCTGCTGGTTATAGAGGGAACGCTGCCGACTAACCATGGTCAGATTGCGGCAAGTGCGATCTTCTATCTTGGAAGGCAAATCCTTAGCCACATCCTGCTTGGTCCGCCGCAAGGTCTGGGGCTCAATCAAGGAACGTAATCGAGCCAGAGCTTCTAGATCCTTGCACTCCCCCTCTTCAATTGGTTTTTGGTATTCACGACCAAACTGGTTTAAGGCCCCAAGCAAACCTGGCTGGACAAAATCAAACAGGCTCCAGAGATCGATCAAGGTGTTTTCTACTGGAGTACCAGTACAAGCAATGCGAAACCTGGACTTCATGGCTTTAATAGCCCTAGTCACCATAGCTGCTGGATTTTTGATTTTTTGGGCTTCATCACAGATCACCATGGCCCATGACTGACGACCCAAGGAGATCTCTTGGGAACGCAGCGTCTCGTATGTGGTTAACACGATACGAGCCTCCTGTAACCAACCGGGACGCAACAGATTTGTTACACCCTGCTGACGCAATGATTCTGGGATTTCATAGCTGCGAAACTTTGCCTCTGATAGAGCATCACCGTAGAGCCGCATGACTGCAATGTCATCGGCATAGAAGAATTTTCGCAATTCTGCTTCCCAGTTATCCAATAACGAAACCGGGGCTACGATAAGTACAGGATCACCACTTGGTTGACGTTCCAGATAATCAACCACAAAGGTAAGCAATTGGATCGTTTTTCCTAAACCCATGTCATCAGCTAAGAGGCAACCCGATACATGTTCTGGTGACAGCTCGAACAGATGCTGTAACCATGCCACACCGTGTAATTGGTGCTCACGCAGCGAGATTTCTGGCTTAAGCCTCTCCGGTAATGACGGGGAGGAAAGACGCGCCTGTTGAATCGCATCTTGTCGCCACTTGGCATAACCCACCTCGTCGATATTTTCTTCCACCAGCAAACCAATGCTGTTTTTCCTCATGGATTCTTGAACTGTTGGCTCTTCGCTCCGGATCTGCTTTCGCCATTCCTTTTGTATCTGCTCAGCCAAGCGCAATGGCACGGGTTGCTCAGATCCTGGCAAACAAAGATGCCCTGCTCCCTCTGCAAACGCCTCGTCAATACGCTTTGATAACTCATCCAGCGCCGCTGCATCGTCAAAATTGATCTGTGCGACAACATCACCCACTGACTCCTCAATTCCATTCGATTCGCTCGAAAGCCAATCCTGACCGGTTGTTCGGGTCAGGAAAGGAGATGATACTGGCACTACCTCGCCGAGACCGATAATGCGATCACCATAGCGAGAGAGTTCAAACAAAGAATCGAACAACTCTCCGGACACCTCTCGTTGCCAGCGATCTAGCAACTTTTCGATGTCCAACAATTGCTGCTCGTCAAAGTCGCCTAACTCCAGCTCAAAACCCTGCCAGAAACCTGCGCTCATACCAGCAGCCAGCTTAAAGCGCAGCTCCTGTACAAAAGGCGCAAATATTCCAGGTGAATTGAAACTCAGTGTTTCATCAGGGAGTGGCTCTCGGCTTATAGGGGAGAGATGCAGCAATACGGTGGCGATCTTCCCACTTTCGGCCTCGCATTTAGGTTCCAGACGAAAATGATGAAAATAGATCCCCGCATCGACAAGCGATTGCTCGTGCTGCTCTGGATCGAGTACCACGCTGGTCACTTCTCCCAGCAGGGCATAGGGATTGCGCAACAGGGACAACGCCGAATCCCCAGCCACCCTTCTCCCCGGTATCGCCTTGATGGCTTCGAGTACTTGCTTGATCTCAGGCTCTATCAACACATGAGCGATGGTGCCATCTGGTTGCGTGATACGGTATCTGTCCTGTACCCGTTGGGTAGCATCAAATGAGGAAAGGAACCCAACTGGTTGTTCAGGAAAATCAACGCCAACCTCAATGACAGGACAAGAGTCGATCTCTGCCTTACGTGGTCGCAAAGCCAGTCGCTGAGGTTTAACTACCACTGTCTTGGCAAGAAAACCATCCATGTCGGCATTAGCCGCTTTGGCAACACTGCGAATAACGGCCCACCCTTCATAGTTGGTCGCCTCACCCGGCTCATCCCTCTGACAACGAGCAAGGTCACGCAGAGACTCACAGAGCTGCCAGCTGGCTTCGTTCAGTAGACGTTGTCCCTTCTTCGTTGTTACCAACGCCCCCTGACGTTTTAACTCGACATGTTCTCCCGTTACTTCATCACTCCAGTGAGTAATCGCAACGGTGAACTGAGGATCGACCAAGCTGCCTCTGCATTCCAATTTGGGGCGTAGATCAGTACAGTGAGGCAGCGACAACAACGCCAGACTACTTTCATGATCGGCGTCGGCCATTAATCGATACATATCACGCCATGTCAGGAGCCAGCGGTCGCTAAGCACCGCAACGTACTCCTCCTCGGCAAGCTGCTCCAGATAGGCAACCAAGGCCCATCGCTCAGGCTCGCTCTGTATACGTTCGGCAAACACGATCCCTCTCTCATCCGCCTGCCAACATGGGCTGAGATCAACCGGATCATGCTTATTTTTCCCAAATTTGCTAAACCAACGTCCAAGCATCATTTTTTCCAAAACATAAACGGGCTGCCAGTTTTGACCACAAAACCATTGCGCCTCAGAAGCAAAATGTCATCTGTATTGCGCTGCTTGATCTCTATATGGAAAGCACCGCCCTTTTCACGATGATCCGTATAATGTCGCAGGTTTTCGCCTAACTGTTCGAGCAACAGAGCAAAATCAACTTTCCCCTTACCGCCTGAATGAATCACAACGGTCCGATCAGCAGGTGTGTTCACAACTTGGCTCTTTGATTCAGAATTGTTGCCAAGGGGAGCTTGAAATGATGGAACGCTTGGTTTGACAATTTTTGGTTTAACTACACGATTCCATAATTGATTGGCTCCCTGTGGGTTTGGAACAATACCAAGCAACCGTAACTCATCATCATATTTTTGCTGCCACCCCTCCATCGCATCGGGCTTTAATGGTTTGGGAACATGTATCCAACGCCCCTTCGCGAGGTTTTTTTGTTTCAAATCATGAGTTAAGTGCAATGTACTGGCATCAGGATTAAATCCGCAGGAGTTAGCTCGATATACATAACAGGCGTTTCCTGTGTGCGAAAACTCGACAAAGATGTAATCGCCAATCTGCATGATTACTGCGTTATCAGCTGGCGAGCCCCCAGATAAATCTCCTAGGCGGCCCTTATTTTGATCACGAAAACGGACAAACTCTCCATCTCGGTTTAATTGAGCATCACGTCCCATCACGATACGGGTATAACTCATCTGATCGGCAAAACGGAGCCAATAGAAGAGACGCGCCTGATCAACCTCGCCTTCACCTTTCAGCAAACTAAAAAAGTGCTGTAAATCCTGCTTGGCAAGCCATGCCCCCACCATGTCACATACCGGTTTATCCACATGGTGACGCCAGCGATTTTGATCGGATTTCAACTGGGGGTTCCCCCAGATCTCCAGACCAGCTTGTATCAAGTTGGCTTGTGGCTGCACATGACAGCTACAACCATGATATCGAGTGAGACAAGCAGCCATGATCTCGTCGGAATAACGCCGATTATTGATAGCCATCAGCGCTAACAACTCTGATAACCGGTCTAAAAACGTAGCTTCATCAAGTTCGGCAATTTTTTTCTGCACGACCGCGATAACTTGATGCCAAAGCCAACTTTCTGCTGGGATTTGGGCAAGAGTCTGTAGCTGAGTAAGATCTGTTACTGTCCCCTCAAATACCTGCTGTCCTAACCGTAAACCTGCTTCACTCTGAAAAAGTTCTTGATGCTCATCAACTACCCGCATCCAAGCTTTAAGCTTCTCCGGATTCCGTAGTACACGATAACCATCCCGGATATAAGTGCGCAGTTGTTGCCAGTTTTGGCTCTTCTCAGGCTCTATTGCCTCATAGCCAAAATAGCTGAAGCAGAGAGCAGTCCAATCCCGGCGAACCAACTCACGGCTATCGATGTGAGCAGATACATGCCTACTCACTCGTGGAAAGACCTTTTCATCATCTAGCAACTGCTTGCCTGCTTCAACGCAGTCAACAAGCCCTGCATATACCAACCGCCACTGCCGCCGGGTGAGCGGTTCATTACGTAGGAAGGCCGCCAGAGCGGCATGACGCTTCTCCTTCGGTGGTTCTGGAGCTGCCTCCGCTTGGTCAAACCTAGCCTCAACCTCAGATCTAGCTCGCTTCAAAGCCGAAAAGGAATGCAGAGTCCTCTCCTGATAGCGACCATTGACCCGCTCCACACTGGACTCCAAGATCGCCGTAAGACGGGAAATTGCATCCACCATCAGCGCATCTCCAACTGACAACGTTCAGCCGTCATCAGACCAGAAAACTGAGGTGCGCTCTCCGCCGCCTGCTGCTTGTCTTCCTTGAGCCCATAAAACTGCATGCGCAGCTCCACTCGACGACTTGCCTCTTTGCTGTCCTTGGCATTGTTAAAAGAAACACCGCCAGCCAAAAACAGGCTACGGATCTGCTGCTGGTGTTCGGCAGAAAGGGATTGCTGCAACTGGCTCCGTCCGTCAAGCAGTGCACACATTACCCACTCGGAACGCTGTAGCGACAAGTGGAGGTTATAGAGGTAAGAACCATCCGTATCGGTAAAACCTTCAACCACCACCTGTTTCATCCAACGTTGCCCCTCTGGGCTATCGGTAACATCCAGGATCAACGGCACCACGTCCTGCAATGCCTGCTGACCCTGTGGGTCTAGAAAATATTGGTTGTGACCAAAGCGACCGGCCTCCCCAAAGCTAATCCGGTTGTCACGACAGTCAACTTTAATGATGTTGCTCTTCTTTCGCGCCAGTATCTCCAAGCTTTGACAGATACGGGCAATATCCTGCCCTCTTTGCTTTTCTCCAGCCTCAACTTCGCGAATACGCTGGGTCACAGACGCAAGTGAAGCAACCATGACAACCAAGAACAACACCATCATGGCAGTCATCAGATCGGCATAAGATATCCAAAACGGCTTTTCCGCCTCATCGTTGCGACGCGAGGCCGGAGCGCCTTTCATCCCGAACATAAGTTAGCCCCTTAGCGCCGCACCTTGATAGACTCAAACAACTCGGAAAGATCCTCAATTCCTTCCTTCATATCAACGATACCACCAGCAAGCCCCTTCACCGCTTTGTCTAGCTCACTATCGAGACTTCCCATGGTCTTGACCAGATTACGATTCAACCCATCGGCAAACTCATTGAACCCTTTCGCTAGGGCATTGCCAATCTGGTCCAAATATTCTGTGGCCTCACGATTAAGGTCACGCATCCGCTCACCGTGTTGCCTGAGATCGTTAATTAGTTGTGCTCGCTGGCTTTGTTCGCTCTGCGCTCCGGCGACTACGGACTCGATGGTGGCCAAAACTTTGGCCGCAGACTCTCGATGATTGCGGTATTCACCAATAATGGTTGTGAGCTCACGGGAAGCTACCGCCAGCTCTCCACCGACTTGCTGCACCGACCCCAATACTTTGGCAGTGGTCTCACCCGCTTGCACCACACTGCTGCCCGCGGTGTCGAATCGATCCGCAGCAAGGCGCATCTTGTCTGCCCCTTGTGCCATTTGCTGCAAGTGCTCTCTAGTTTGCAAGCCAAGAAGGTCAATGACTTCCTGTGCCTCTTTGCGCTGCTGCTCGACCAATTGCAGCGTCTCTCTAAGCTGCTTATCCAACCCACCAATAACCGTTTCAGTTGTATTCCTGATATCCGCCTGTGCCAAGCGATGCTGTGCATCCATTCCTTCTTGGTTAGCGTTAAAGGTCTGGAACATCTGATTAAGTTGTGAGCCCAGCTGAGTCAAGTTTGTGGACATGTTGGTCATGACCTCTTCTTGCCCTTGGCCAATACTCCGCTGGCTCTGTTCAATAAAGCTATTCAGGTGTTCGGCTATCTGTTGCTGACGGGCCTCACTCTCGGCAAACAATCTCTCCAATTGGTGAGCTATGCGTTCACTGGCATCCTCGCCCGAGCTTCCCATTCGCTCTACCGCCGCCTGCATTTTTGACAACATCTCGTTCATGCCATTCTGCATACTGGCTTGACCAGCCTGCATGTCTGTAAGCAGTTGCGCGATGACTGTGGCACTTTGCTGAGAAGAGGACTCGCCAGCTCGCCGCATATCGTCCACCAATGCCACAAAGCCTTGCTGCATGGACTGCATTGCAGTTACTGACTGACCGAGCATTTCATGCAAACCGCTGAACTGTTGACCGAAAGATGCATCTAGTTTGCTCATGAAGGCACTCAGTACATCCGTCAATAGATGCTGAACTTGGCCTGACTGATCGCCACTTGCCTGCTTCACTGAACCAGCAATTTTTTCCAAGGGATCTTTAAGACTATCTTCGATGGAGCGACCGATCTGGGTAGCCAAAGATGTGCCAACCTCTTGATAAGAGGTTGAGAGGGTATTGGCCAGTTTGAGATTTTCCTGAACCTGGGTATCAACCAGATTTTGCATCATGGTGCGTAGATCACTGACCAAGCTGTCTTTCAGTTGTCGTGCATTAACTGCACTTTCATTGCTGGCCTTAACCAAGTCAGCTAAATATTCCTCACCCACACCACCCTTGAAGAGTTCATCAATGGACTCGGTCAACTTTTCCAGTAACTGGAGGCAACGTCCCCAACGCCATTTTTCCAATCCAGTCACTACGATGGATGCAAAGATTGCGATCGAAGACCCAACAAAAGCAAAAAGCACGTCATTGAGCAAGCGAGAGACACTTTCGGTAACCTTGGCAGGATCCGACACATCAAAATGCATCAAACCCGACATCAAACCCAGGAAGGTGCCTACGATACCTAACCCTGTCAGTACACCTGGCAGGTGTTTGAAAACCTCGGTGCGGAGAGGCGTCTCTACAATACTAGGCACTGAGAAGAAAGTGGCAGATAGGGAGGTTGCTCGCACAGCAACTAATCGACTCTCTCCCTCAACCAATTCACTCTGTCTGTGCAGAGTGTCAGCGTATTCTTTCCATGCATGATTCATGGCCCGATATTTGGGCTCAGCAAACATGGCTGTAGCCTGTTCTAATTTTTCAGAAGCAGGTAGTTCATGCTGTATTTCTAATCCCTTGCTAGCCTGCTTTAACTTGTTCGCCACCAAAAATGATGGCCCAAGATAAAACACACAAAAAAATGCGGAAAACAAAACTACCAGACAGAACACGATGGTAGGGACAGAGCTGGGCTCAAGGTGCTTAAGCCAGTCGAACAACAAGGTGAAATTCATGCATCACTCCCGATTTTGAAGTGATGCAGTATACCAATTCCAATGAACACTTTTTTAATCGAAATCATGCAATTGGGCCCAATCGACACAAACAACTTAAGAGACTGATTTAAAAGGATTTAATATATTTATCGTTCTTGTGGTCACCCGCTCACGAATACCCCAAACTAGATGATGACCCAATGAACTCCTGAGTGATGATTCGCATTGGGCTGCCATCAACAACCCCCAGACGGAGGCGCAGACTCATGATGACTCATGTAGAGCAATCTCCCCCAACCAGCAATCTATCTGTTCTGGAGTCGCTCGGTCTACCACGTAACTGGCTAGCCGCCCATCAGCACATAGTGTCTGGTGTATCTCCTGAGATCGTCGTCAAACTGAGCAAGCTATTGGGGTCTAATACCCGAACAATTTGCCAGATGATTGGCATTAGCCGAGACACACTGAATCGCCAAATCAAACGGGGCAATCGCTTATCGACAGCTCAGGGAGATCGCGTTTACTGGGCAGCCTTAGCAGTGGACGCAGCCATATCCCTACACCGGGGAGATACTGCTAAAACGATGAGATGGCTCACCCGCTCTGCGTGGGGATTAGGTGGTGAAAAACCGGCCGATGTGATTACTACGCCTATGGGAGCGCAGGCAGTTATCGATCTTGTCGGCCGGATTAGGCATGGCATCCCCTGTTGATTAACAGTTCATACGTGACCATAAAGCACCAACAATAGGCTCATTTGGTGAGCCGATCACCCCGACCAATCGGCTCATTTGATGAGCCGATCACCTCGACCAATCGGCTCACTTGATGAGCCGATCACCTCGACCAACCGACTCACTTGATGAGCCGATGACCTCGACCAATCGACTCATTTGATGAGCCGATCACCTCGACCAATCGGCTCACTTGATGAGCCGATCAACACAACCACTCAAATCGTGGTTAGATAAGCTCTCGATTGCCTTCAATTTTCCCAAATTGATCAGGGTCTGCGGGTTGATAATCATCCGAAAACATATTCATCAACCGATGCTCCTGTCTCAGGTTGGCCAGCGCCCCAAAAAAGCAGCCTTCACATAGGTGTACCTGATATCGTTCACCATCGTGCTGCGAACCATACCCCCAGCGCGCAGCCAGCGTGCCGAACTCCTGCGTACCAATGGTGGTTGTCGTGCTGCTGCCACAGACATCGCAGAGAATATCGACGACTTGGGTGGTGGGGAAGATGGCTTCGACTTTCATGGCAATACTCCTCGTGTTGACCTCTGACAGCCGTGCCGATATCACCGGTGGCCATCAGGGTTTGGGATGCTGGGCTGCGTAAGCAGCGACAAGTCGCACAGCCAGCGCATAGCTGAGCGGTAATCTAGCTTTGTATTTCCTGAGCCAATCCGGTCTGCCAAGCGCTCTCTCCAGCGCGGACAGTGACCTTGCCTCCCCGTCCAACTGTTCGAGTTGGGCCACCAGTGCCCGGTCACGTTGTGCCCAATCCACGGAGGGGTGGTAGACAGACTGTTTGGGAGCGGGCAACTGCTGATACAGCCAGGAGCGATCATGCCGATAGAGCCAGCTGAATGCCGTTCGGCACGCCTGTTCGATGCCACCGCGACTGGCATCGACATGCTGTGCCAGGTATGTCGTCAATGTATCTCGGTGCTCACGCAGCTTACGCACGCTGCCCAGATGCCGCCGCCAATCAGACAACCCCTGATGGCTCTGAATGATGGCTTCGACCGCACCGACTGAGACGCCATGGCAATGGGCGATCTGCTGTCGGCTTACCCCCATGAACGCCTGCCGCCATATTCCCCGCGCCACCGCCGCAGTGATGCGCTGGGCTCGGTGTTCGACGGGGTGGTTGTGTCGCAACGCGAGTTGCTTGATATAACCGACACTGTAACCGGTCTGGCGGGCGACCTGACGCATGGAGAGCGGCTCTGCCAACCACCTTAGCACTGCTCGCTCGACGGCTTGCGCGTCACGCGCTGGCGGCACAGGCAACACCTGCTGCACCTCGATGGAGAAGAACTCCGCTGGGCTGCGACTCACAAACGCCATCAGCATCACATGTTTCAGGTAGTGGTGACTGCGGTCACCGTGCACCAGCCCCGAGACGTATCGATAGTTGGCCAGCCCCGGCGGCACTATTGGCGTTATATCGGCAAACAACCCCTGCCAGAACTCCGTCATGGCCTGCAACAGGGGCTGGCTACGCAGATGGCCTCGGGCCGTCAGATAGCCCTGTTGCCCGAGCCATCGCTGGTACAGCTCCGCTAGCGACTCCGTTGGCGACTGGACGCACAGATACCGATGCAGAGCGGTGATATATGTAGAAAGGTTTATTTCCTGTTCAGATGGACGCGATTGTTCACAGGGTATCTCGGGATCCGGTAGAAGCAGTTGCCGATCAATGCCTCCTGCACTGGCCGCCAGAGTTTGCAATCGCAGCGCATGCTTGGTACAGGCCGTGACCCCGTACAGTTGATGCGCCGTATGCCAATATCCACATCCTACGTCCTGTTCATCCTCTCGCAAGCAGGCGGGACACCATTTCAGGCAGACACCGCCAAAAGCCAGCTTGCTGGCCGCTTGTCCTGACAGGGCCATCAGCCCCTGCCCTTCACCCAACATCGCAGATGCCAGGGTGTCGACTTGCAGCTTGTCTCTCAACGTAAGGGCATAAAGCGGGAAACCCGTGCCATGGTGCAGCAGGTATTGTGGATCCACTCCCGCTGCCTGGGCCGTTGCCTCAATATGACCAGGTAATGACGGATGCAGACGAATGGCCGGATGATGGAACAAACGGTCACAGACGCGGTTGCGGTCACTGTAGGCCGACTGCACGAAATACTGCGAGACCCAACTGTAGGCCGACTCACCAGGGATGTACGCCGGGATTACCGAGCCCAACACAAGGTCAGCCCTCAGACCTCAGGAGCCCCATCAGATCGACGCCTGCATGCTGCAACATGAGAAGGTGGACCAAGGGGTGCAACGGATCTCGGGCTGACTGCTCATGGTAGCCCCGTGCATTACGCAGCTGAGGAGGTAATTGCCATCCCTGACCGTCCCCCTCTGAATTGGTGAAATACGCAGTGAGCGCCAGGGGATCACACTGCGCGTCCATCTGCTGAAACCACGCATTGATCGCTTTGATGCTCTTGACCGTGCGCATCGCCTCGCCCGAGATCCCCATAGCCTCTCTCACATAACCTGTGAGCGTTGACAGAGTGAGGCTGCAACCCGACTGGGCCAATGCCAGCGATGCCAACTCGATTTCACGCATCCGCTCGGTAAAATGACCATCGTATCCCCCCATCCAGTGGCCGCAGTGCGGGCAGAGGTTGTCATAGGGAGGAATGGGCAGCGCCGACAACACCATGGCTACAAAACCACAGCCAACACAGCGTCCGGATAGGCCACGTTGATGCCGATGGCAATGAAACACCCCTGGCAATTGATGGTCGCGGTGGTAATAGGGCATGCCCTGAGTATCCTGATCCTCGGCAATACAGTCTGTACACCAACGCCAGTATCGATGCTGTACATTGTTCTGACCGGTCACCCTCAACCGGAGCGGCGTGTGGCCCGTCAACGCAGACATCAACATACCCTGCTCAGGCAGGCTTAAAAACGGGGTAAGATAATGGCCGTAGCCATGTGTCTGCCAGGGCTGCGCTATCCCCTTCGCCCGAAAAATGGCATCGAGGGCCATGTCATCGGCATGAGATAATCGTTGGGGGCGAATAGGTGGACTACCCAGACCCAGCGCTTTTACCGTAGCGGTGAACGTCCCATGGATGCTCAGCACATGCATTCGACCAGCCACGGCTCCCAGATGTTCGCCCGGCAGCAACTCTAAACGATGGAGGATCATTTCGGCTGCGCCTTATCTAGGTTGTAGCCGAGTTGTCCTAACAATACTGACGGCGATAACTGATCCAGTTTTTTACGTTTCTGTACCTCAATCTGCGATGATACGGGTTTGTCGCTCAGCTCGACTTCCCCTTGAATCAGGTTCATGGCGGGCGGCGGAGCTATCTGTGTCATGACATCAGAATGACTCGCCACCGACTCCAGCATCAGCATCGGCTCAAAATCCTCAAATTTGTGGTAATCACCTTTTCTCAGTGCAGTTAACGCCGGGGTCAACACTCTAAATTCACGATTAAAAACTAAGTCCAGCGCGGCTATCGAAAGATCTTGATCCTGAGGTGCCAGGAACGTGAGATAGGCGAGCGTGGCCCTAACCAGGCTACATGTACAGGATCTTTAGCGCCAACCAATTGAAATAGATATAAAAAAGGCTTCGTTTGTGATCTAATTTTATCGCCAAACAAAATCAACACGCGCGAAGCCTATGACCATTATTAATGCTAATCACTATCTGGAGCAACTCCTGGCTCCCGCCGCACTCGAGCGCATTGCTCGGCTCTGCAAGTTTTGTCTGCGTCAGCGCGCCATTACCCCTGCCATGCTCGTACCTGCACTGTTGCGGGCCATGGGGGGCGACCAGGTCAATGACATTGCCAGCTTACACCGTCATTTCAATGCCTTGCAGCTGACGAAAGAGCATCAGGTTTCTTACAAACCGTTTCACAATCAGCTGCGTAAAGAGAGCTTTGCCCTGTTTATGAAAGCGCTGGTCGAACGGGCCATCGCCTTGCGTATCGACCATCAACTCAAAGCGGCCTCCCTCGGCGCGTTCAAGCAGGTGTTATTGCACGATGGCACCTCCTTCGCGGTGCACCGGCGTCTGGCGGCTGACTTTCCCGGCCGGTTCAAGACCATCAGTCCGGCGGCTATCGAGTGCCATATGACCATGTCTCTGTCGGAGCAGAGCCCACTGTGCATGAGTGTGTCTGCCGATACCGCAGGGGAGCGGCAATTTCTCCCTGAGGCTCACAAGCTGGCCAACTGCCT
>NZ_JAPDBM010000011.1:0-91937 GCF_027705265.1 Aeromonas sp. QDB11
AATATCTGGAAACGGTACTCAATGCGGGTCTCAAAAAACTGGGTGAAATTTAACAAAATGTTCACGCTCTCACCCTGTCAGCGAGATATGTTAAACCGTCATAAGATGACGCGGGCCGGTGAGGGAATAATAAAGTGTCGAATGAAGCGAAATAACCTCTCCCTGAATTTTATTTGCAATAAAAAACATAAAATAACAGCCTAAAATGTATAAGTGTTTTATCGCGCCTGAATTAAAAATAATCGCTTGTTTCCAAACACAATTAAAATAGAGAGATACCCTCGTTGTGAGCATTGTCCGGTTCAGCCGCCAGCGGATGGATTGAACCCTTGTTGGCCGCGTCGTATATACAGGTTTATATGGCTGGGGCGTGATGGTGTGGTACCGCAGTGGGTTGCCAGCAATAGTCGCCAAGGAGGGCATATGGAGTTGCCTGATTTTGACACCCTGAAAGAGTTGGCTGCGAGTGAGCCTTCCCGGCTGGATGCGATTCTTGAGCAGCAGATTGACCAGTTGATGGCCCGGGCGAGCCCCGATCAGCAGCGCCGTCTGCGCGGGTTGCAGTTCAAGATTGATAGTCAGCGCCGCCTGTCTAAAAACAATCTCGATAGTTGTATCCGGATTGCCAGCATGATGCGGGAATCCTTTTATTTGATGCGCAGCGAAATGATCCAGTTTCGGGAGGAGGGGGAGCTTCTGCCTGAAAACGATAGCGCTGGCAAAATAATTCGAATGGCTGACTATCGACGTCGTAAATAATCTGCAGTCAGCCCCTCTTCTGATATTTAATCCATATATCAAGGGGCGGTAATAAGGCGAGGTAATGGCGGGCAGATTGTTATGGTTTTTAATGTTAGTGGTAATGTATTTGTGATGTGGCCTCTTTTTTCCTTCATGTAATAACTCATCGGCCAGGTTGTGATAGGGGTGGATGAATAACGGTAAAAGTTAGGCTAATATGGCCGAAATTTTTATTGCTACGACTCGAAGGGATTATGAGAAGTATCACACCAAGACGGGTGTTGTCGCGGGAGCAACAGACAGAGATCACCCGCATTATCGTCAAGGTGGGTCAAATGTTGGCCCAGTTCGGGGCGGAGAGCCGGATCATCGAGCAGACCACGGTGCGGCTGGGGATGGCGCTGGGGCTGGAGAGTGTCGAAATGGCCATCTCTTCCAGTGCCATCGTGCTCACCAGCCTCTATCAGGGGGGCTGTGTCACCACCACCCGCCGGGTGCGCGAGCATGGCATCAACATGCAGGTGGTGTGCGAGATCCAGCGGATCTGCATCATGGCGGAGAAAGAACTGATCGGTGCCCGTGAAGTGCGTCAGCGGCTCGAAGCCATCGTCCCCTTCCACTATCATCCCTGGCTGGTGGTGCCCATGGTCGGGCTCTCCTGTGGCGCCTTCAGCCTGCTGTTTGGCGGTGACTGGCCCATCTTCCTGGTGACCTGTTGCTCCGCCGCCGTGGCGATGCGGGTGCGTCAGTTGATCGCCCGTCATCACCACAGTCCGCTTATCAACTTTGCTGTGACCGGTTTTATCGCCACCTTGCTGGCATCCAGCGCCACCTTCTTCAACTGGGGCGCGCAACCCTATCTCGCCATGGCGGCCAGCGTGCTGCTGCTGGTGCCGGGCTTCCCGCTAATCAATGCGGTCTCCGACATGGTGAAGGGCTACTTCAACATGGGGCTGGCCCGTTGGGGCTCCGCCACCTTGCTCACCATCAGTGCTGCCATCGGCATCATTCTCGCCATGTCGTTGACCGGGATCTGGGGGTGGAAAGTATGACGGATCTGCTCTGGTTACTGGCCAAGGATGCCTTCTGGTCCTCCATCCCGGCGGTGGGCTTTGCCATGCTGTTCAACGTGCCGCCACGAATGCTGAAATATTGCGCCATGGGCGGGGCGCTGGCTCACAGCCTGCGCACCCTGCTCATTCACTACGGCATGCCCATCGAGTGGGCGACGCTGGCGGCGGCGACCACGGTCGGTTTTGTCTGCGTCTACTGGTCTCGCCGTCTGCTGGCGCCGCGTCCGGTGTTCAGCGTTGCCTCCATCATCCCAATGATCCCGGGCAGCTATGCGTTCAAGACCATGATTGCGGTGGTGGAACTCAACATCAACGGTGTGACCATGGATCTGCTGCAGAGCGCGGTGGAGAACGGCCTCAAGGCGCTGTTTATCGTCGGCGCCCTCAGTTTCGGTTTGGCGATCCCCTCTCTGGTCGTGTACCGTAACCGCCCCATAATCTGACAGACGGTGAGAGGCCCCATGAAGATTTCCATGATTGCCGCCATGGCCCACGACAGGGTGATCGGCAAGGACAACCAGATGCCCTGGCATCTGCCTGCTGACCAGGCCCACTTCAAACGGGTGACCCTCGGCAAACCGGTATTGATGGGGCGCAAGACCTTCGAATCCATCGGTCGACCGCTGCCCGGACGGCGCAATCTGGTGATCAGCCGCAACCCTGGCTATCAGGCCGAGGGTATCGAGGTGGTGGGTTCTGTCGAGGCGGCACTGGCCCTGTTGGCGAGCAGCGCGGTGGAGGAGTTGATGGTGATCGGTGGCGGTCATCTCTATGCCGAGATGTTGCCGAGTGCGGATCGTCTCTACCTGACGCAAATCGATCTGGTGGTGGAGGGGGATACCCGCTTCCCCGCGTTTGATGACGGCCAGTGGCAGCGCATCGACTGCGAGAGCCACCCTGCCGATGAGAAGAACCCGCACCCCTACCGCTTCGAGACCTGGCAGCGCCGCTGAGTCATGGCATGTGCCACTAAAAAGCCCCTTGTGTTGCACAAGGGGCTTTTTTCGCACGGGTGATTTGCCAGAAGCATCGTGTCCAGCAGGCGATGAGCCAGAGGTGGCTGCGGCGATCTCATCGCGGCGTGTGAACGCATCTTCAGCCTCTGCTCTAACCCTCCTTAGCCCCTTTTCTTGTCCCCCAATCTGTCCTCATTGCGACCAACAAATAGTTAGATGTGTAATTATTTAGTCGCTGTTGAGTATCTGGATGGCGAGCTATGCTTTTGCCGCCATTAATCTGCCTTTGTTTGCTCTTTTTTGATTGTTTTTGAATGATTTTTCCCAGTGCACCTTCGTTTGATATGGAAATCATTATGGATAAAACCAGACTTTGTTCGGTTTTTATTGATAAAAATATCTTATTAAAATCAATGGTTTATTTTGATGTTGGTTTTATGGGACTCTATTGGTTCTTTTGTTTTGGTTGTTGATTGCTTAGTGTAAAAAGTAATTGGTTCGCGTTCGGCAGGTTAATCACCAAGATGTCGACCATGAAAAAAGGACAGTATGACAGTCAAACTCGAAGTCAAATCACTCTATAAAATCTTCGGCGATCAGCCGGAAAAAGCATTCAAATTGCTGGCGAAAGGGCATGACCGTGCCAGCATCCTGCAACAGAGCGGACAGACCCTGGGTGTGCAGGGGGTCGATCTGGCTATTCACGAGGGGGAGATCTTCGTGGTGATGGGCTTGTCCGGCTCGGGAAAATCGACGCTGGTGCGTCTCTTCAACCGGCTGATCGAGCCGACTCGCGGCCAGGTGCTGATCGATGGCGAGGATATCGCCACTATCTCGGAGAGCGAGCTGCGTCAGGTGCGGCGCAAGAAGATCAGCATGGTGTTTCAATCCTTTGCCCTGATGCCGCACCTGAGCGTGCTGGAAAATACCGCCTTCGGGCTGGAGCTGGCAGGTGTGCCGCTGGCCGAGCGCCAGCAGAGTGCCCGTCAGGCGCTCCATCAGGTGGGATTGGGTCAGTGGATTGATGCCTTCCCCGATGCCCTCTCCGGTGGCATGAAGCAGCGGGTCGGTCTGGCCCGGGCGCTCGCCAACGATCCCGACATCCTGCTGATGGACGAGGCCTTCTCCGCGCTGGATCCGCTGATCCGCACCGAGATGCAGGACGAGCTGCTCAAGCTGCAGGCGAGCCAGCAGCGCACCATCGTGTTTATCTCCCACGATCTAGACGAGGCGATGCGTATCGGCGATCGCATCGCCATCATGCAGGATGGTCAGGTGGTGCAGGTCGGTACCCCCGACGAGATCCTGAGTCAGCCCGCCAACGACTATGTGCGTGCCTTCTTCCGTGGCGTGGATCTCGCCAATGTCTTCAGCGCCCGCGATATCGTCAGCCGCAAGCAGATGCCGCTTATCAAGAAACACACCACCGACGGGCCGGGCAACGCCCTGCGTCACCTCAAGGAGCTGGAGCGGGAGTTTGGCTACGTGGTGGATCGCAGCCGCCGCTTCATCGGCGTCGTCTCGGTCGAGTCACTCAGTGAGGCCGTGCGTGGCAAGGGGAGTCTGGAGCAGGCGTTGCTGGCGGATATCCAGCCCATTCTGGCCGACACCTCCCTCAATGAACTGATCAGCCAGGTGGCTGCCGCACCCTGTCAGGTGCCCGTGGTCGAGGAGGATGGCACCTATCTGGGGCTCATCTCCAAGGCCAATCTGCTCAACACCCTGGACAGGAGTACCCCGGCATGAAGCTGAACAACCCTCACGCGTTACTGATCGGTTTGCTGGCATGTTTGCTGCTGGCTAGCCCCTCTCTTAGGGCTGACGAGGTGGATGCCGATCCTTGGGGCGCGGCGGTAACCACGACAGCCGCCGCCGATCCCTGGGGCAGTACTGCCTCCGAAGCGGCCGACTGGCAAAACCAGATTGCTGCCGTGGATACCGAGGCAGCCGTCGACTGGCTGGACCCCTTCCAGCAGGCGCTGGTGCCGCTGGACAGCTGGGTCGAAGGGGGCATCGGCTGGTTGGTGGAGAACCTGCGCCCGGTGTTTCAGCTGATCCGCGCACCGGTGGAGGTGACTCTGAACGCCATGACCCATCTGCTGCAGACGGTGCCATCCACCCTGATGATCGGGCTGTTGACCCTGATTGCCTGGCAACTGGTCAACGGCCGGATGGCGGTTGGCACCCTCGCCGCATTGGTCGGGATCGGGCTGATCGGAGCCTGGTCCGATGCCATGGTGACCCTGTCGCTGGTGTTGACCTCGCTCTTCTTCTGCATCCTGATTGGCTTGCCGGTCGGCATTTTGCTGGCCCGTAGCGAGCGGTTGTCTACCTGGACTCGGCCGCTGCTGGATGCGATGCAGACCACCCCGGCGTTCGTCTACCTCATCCCCATCGTCATGTTGTTCGGTATCGGCAACGTGCCCGGTGTCGTGGTGACCGTGATCTTCGCCCTGCCGCCGATGATCCGCCTCACCATGCTGGGGATAAGACAGGTGCCTGCGGATCTGGTGGAAGCGGCCCATTCGTTTGGCGCCAGCCCCTCCCAGCTGCTGTTCAAGGTACAACTGCCACTCGCCATGCCCACCATCATGGCCGGGGTCAACCAGACCCTGATGCTGGCGCTCTCCATGGTGGTGATCGCCTCGATGATCGCGGTCGGCGGTTTGGGTCAGATGGTGCTGCGCGGCATCGGTCGGCTCGATATGGGGCTCGCCTCCATTGGCGGCCTCGGCATCGTGCTGCTGGCCATCGTGCTCGACCGTCTGACCCAGGCGATGGGCCAACCGGATCGCAACCGGGTTGGCCGCTGGTATCAGCGTGGCCCCGTCGCCTTGCTGCTGCGCCTCACTGGCCGCAGCAAATCCATCGATTACCAAGGAGTAAAGGCATGAGCCTCATTACCACAACGCACACCCGTCACGCCTTGCTGCTGAGCACTCTGTTGTTGAGCTCCTCGCTGCTGAGCCCGCTGGCCATGGCCAGTACCGAGTTGCCGGGGGAGGGGATCCGCGTTCAACCCTTGCAGAGCTCCCTGCCGGAAGAGGCGTTCCAGAGCCTGCTGGTCAGCAAGCTGATGGCGCGGCTTGGCTACGACGTCCAGCCTGCTCAGGAGGTGGATTACAACGTGGCTTATGCCTCGGTGGCACAGGGGGACGGCACCTTCCTCGCCTTTAACTGGATCCCGCTGCAGGACAACAAGTACGAACAGGCGGGGGGAGACAAGGTGTTCTTCCGTCAGGGCACCTATGTGGCCGGTGCGGCGCAGGGCTATCTCATCGACAAGCAGACCGCGACCCGATATGGCATCACCAATCTCGGGCAGCTCAAGGATCCCGCGCTGGCCGCGCTGTTTGACGGCGATGGAGATGGCAAGGCCGATCTGGTGGGCTGTAACCCTGGCTGGGGCTGTGAAGAGGCGATCAACCATCATCTGGACGAGTTCGGCCTGACCCCCACCGTCACCCACAAGCAGGGCAACTATGCGGCGCTGATCGCCGATACCCGTGCTCGCTTCCAGAGTGGCAAGCCGGTGCTCTATTACACCTGGACCCCCTACTGGCTCAGCAGCGAGCTGGTGCCGGGCAAGGATGTCGTGTGGCTGGAAGTACCCGCCGACGCCCCTGATGCGGCCAAGACCCGTTTGCCGAACGGCAAGAACTACGGCTTCCCGGTCAATACCATGCATATCGTGGCCAACAAGGCTTTCACCGATGCCAACCCGGCGGCGGCCAAGCTGTTTTCCATCGTCAAGCTGCCGCTCAATGACATCAACGTCCAGAACGGGTTGATGAACAGGGGGCAGAACAAACCGGCGGATATCGAGCGCCATGCCGATGCCTGGCTCAAGGGGCACGGGGCGCTGGTCAATGAGTGGCTGACTCAGGCGCAGGTTGCCGCCGAGCAGGCCAACGCGGCGGGTTAAGCCTCTTGGCCCATTTGTCATCTTGGAAGGGTTGCATATCAGCCCAAGCAAAACGCCCGGCAGTAGTTGTCGGGCGCTTTTTATGGTCAGAACCTTGAAGAGGGATCAGATACCCGAGCCGTCGTGCTCGCCGTTATCCTCGTGCAGGCCACACTCGCGCTTGAGGCCAAAGAAGCGGGTCTGCTCCTCGCTCATGCCCGGCTCCCATTTGGTGGTGGTGTGGACATCGCCCACCGACAGGTAACCCTGCTCCCACAGCGGGTGGTAGGGGAGGTCGAACTCCTTGAAGTAGTAGAATACGTCCTTGTTGCTCCAGTCGATCACCGGCAGGAACTTGAAGCGGCCGCGCTGGATGGCCAGCACCGGCAGCTTGCCACGGCTGCCCGCCTGCTCGCGGCGCAGACCGGAGAACCAGGTCTGGGCGCCGAGCTCGCGCAAGGCGCGGTCCATCGGCTCCACCTTGTTGAGCTGGTTGTAGCGGGTGATCCCCTCCACCCCCTGCTCCCACAAGAGGCCAAATCGGGCCTCCTGCCAGGCCGGACTGAGTTCGGCCCGATAGATCTTCAGGCTGAGCGCGAGGCGCTCGGTCAGCTCGTCGATAAAGCGGTAGGTCTCGGGAAAGAGATAACCGGTATCGGTCAGCACCACTGGCACATCGGCCCGCTCGCGGCTTACCAGATGGAGCATCAGCGCCGCCTGAATGCCGAAGCTCGAGGAGAGCACATGCTCCCCCGGCAGATTGGCCAGAGCCCAGCGCACCCGCTCGGGGGCGCTCATGGTATCCAGCTCCCGGTTGAGGGGCGCCAGCGCCTCGGCCTGCTCTTCACGGCCGAGGGTCAGCAGTGCCTGCAGGTCAAGGCGGCCATCTTCAGTGACATTAAGCGGCAGATTAAGCAGCATAGAAGTCCCTCGCGGAGTCGATAACGGGGGCAATCACCCCAACCCGGATCACGAAGTCGCCGAAGCACTCACCCTGATTGCGCTCGGTGGCCCAGCGGCCGATCAGCGCGTCGAGTTCGGCCAAAATCTGCGGCTCGGTGATGTTCTCCTGATAGAGGCGCGGGATGCGGGTCCCCTCGAGGTTGCCCCCCAGGTGCAGGTTGTAGCGACCCGGCGCCTTGCCCACCAGACCCACTTCCGCCAGCATGGCGCGGCCGCAGCCGTTGGGGCAGCCGGTGACCCGGAAGATGATGGCGTCATCCGCCAGGCCGTGCTTGGCCAGCAGCCCCTCGATGTCGGTGACGAAGGCTGGCAGCATGCGCTCGGCCTCGGCCATTGCCAGGGGGCAGGTGGGCAGGGCCACACAGGCCATGGACTGCTTGCGCTGCTCGCTCACGCCGTCATCCAGCAGACCGTACTGGCGTGCCAGCGCCTCGATGCGAGCCTTCTCGCCGGCAGGCACGCCCGCGATGATGAGGTTCTGGTTGGCGGTGAGGCGGAAGTCCCCCTGATGCACCTTGGCGATCTCCAGCATGCCGGTCTTGAGGGGCTTGCCCGGGAAGTCCAGCAGGCGGCCGTTCTCGATAAACAGGGTCAGGTGGTGCTTGCCGTCGATCCCCTCCACCCAGCCGAAGCGATCGCCACGGCTGGTGAATTCATAGGGGTGAACCGGCCCGAACTGGATGCCGGCGCGGCTCTCCACCTCGGCCTTGAAGGCCTCGACCCCCACCCGTTCAAGGGTGTACTTGGTCTTGGCGTTCTTGCGGTTGACCCGGTTGCCCCAGTCGCGCTGGGTGCTGACCACGGCGGCCGCCACCTCCAGCACGTGGGAGAGCGGAATGAAGCCAAAGTCGCTCGCCTTGCGCGGGTAGGTGGTGGTGTCGCCGTGGGTCATGGCGAGACCGCCCCCCACCAGCACGTTGAAGCCCACCAGCTTGCCGTGTTCGGCGATGGCCACGAAGTTGAGATCGTTGGCGTGGATGTCCACATCGTTGTGGGGCGGGATCACCACGGTCGTCTTGAATTTGCGCGGCAGGTAGTTGGAGCCCAGGATCGGCTCCTCGTCACCCCCCAGCTTCTCGCCATCCAGCCAGATCTCCACGTAGGCGCGGGTCTTGGGCAGCAAGTGTTCGGAGATCTTCTTGGCCCACTCGTAGGCCTCCTGGTGCAACTCGGACTCCACCGGGTTGCTGGTGCAGAGCACGTTGCGGTTCACGTCCCCCGCGGTGGCGATGGAGTCGATACCTGTGCTGTTGAGGGTCTGGTGCATCAGCTTGATGTCGCGCTTCAGTACCCCGTGGAACTGGAAGGTCTGGCGGGTGGTCAGGCGGATGCTGCCGTACATGCTGTGTTCTTCGGCGAACTTGTCGATCACCTGCCACTGGGCCGGGGTGATGATGCCGCCGGGCAGGCGGGCGCGCAGCATGACGTTGTGCAGGGGCTCCAGCTTCTGGGCGGCGCGCTCCGGGCGGATGTCGCGGTCATCCTGCTGATACATGCCGTGGAAGCGGATCAGCTGGAAGTTGTCGCCGTTGAAGCCGCCGGTGAGCGGGTCCTGCAGATCTTCGGCGATGGTGCCGCGCAGGAAGTTGCTCTCGCGCTTGAGGCGTTCGTTGTCAGCCAGCGGCCCTTCGACCGGTCCCGGAATAAGTTGTTTGCTCATCAATAGACATCCCTTTGATAACGTTTGGCACGACGCAATTCGCTCAGATACTCTTCTGCTTCCTCACGGCTCTTGTGGCCGTGTTCCGCAATCACTTCCAGCAGGGCTTCCTGCACATCCTTCGCCATGTGGTTGGCGTCGCCACACACATAGAAGTGAGCGCCTGCTTCCAGCCACTGGTAGAGCTCAAGCCCTGCCTCGCGCAGACGGTCCTGCACATAAATCTTGTTGGCCTGATCCCGGCTGAAGGCCAGGGAGATCTTGGACAGCAGGCCCGATTTCACATAACGCTGCCACTCCACCTGATAGAGGAAGTCCTGGGTGAAGTGGGGGTTGCCGAAGAAGAGCCAGTTCTTGCCCTCTGCCCCCTGTGCTTCCCGTTCCTGCAGGAAGGCGCGGAACGGAGCAATGCCGGTGCCCGGGCCCACCATGATGACGGGGGTATCGGGATTGGCGGGCAGACGGAAGTTGTCGTTGTGCTCCACGAACACCCGGACCTCGGCATCCTCGGCCAGACGGTCCGCCAGATAGGAAGAGGCGCCGCCGCTTCGCACTGTGCCATCTTCTTGGCGGTAGCGCACCACGCCGACGGTCAGGTGCACCTCTTCCTCTACCTCGCTCTGGGCGGAGGCGATGGAGTAGAGGCGGGGGGTGAGGGGGCGCAGCAGCCCGACCAGCTGCTCGGCGGTGAGGGCGGTCGGGAAGCGCTTCAGTACATCCACCACTTGGGCAGAGGCGACCAGTGCATTGACCTGGGCCTTGTCACCGGCCAGATCTTTCAGCGCCGCGTTGTCTGATATATCAGCGAGTCCTGTGATAAAGCCGCCGTGCAGCCGGGTCAGTTCGAAGTGACCGGTCAGGGCGGCGTGCAAGGTGCCGTGGGCTGTGGCTTCATCGCCAGAGAGGTTGGTCAGGGCCAGCACTTCGCCCACCAGAGCTGCGTCGTTGTCAAACCAGATCCCGAGGGCATCCCCCGGCTGATAGGCGAGTCCCGAGGACTCGAGGCTGATCTCGATATGGCGGATATCCTTGGTGGAATCCCGGCCGGTGATCTTCTGAGTGACAGACAGGCGGGCAGGGAAGGGGTTCTCCTTGCTGTACTGGCTGTGGCCAACCGCCTGCTGCACCGCGCTGGTCACGCTGCTGGCCGCACCGGTAGAGAGGGTCGCGGCAATGGCGTTGAGCGCCTGTTCGCCCCACGCCTTGGCTGCATCCTGATAATCCACATCGAGGCTGGCGAGCTCATAAATCCGCTCGCCTCCAGCGGTGGCGAGGAAGTTGTCAAAATCTTTGCCGGTCTGGCAGAAGAATTCATAGGAGCTGTCACCCAGCCCCAGCACCGCGAATTTGAGCCCGTCCAGCTTGCCGATCTTGCCTTTTTTAAGCTGCTCGAACAGATCGACGGCGCTCTCCGGCGGTTCACCCTCCCCGTAAGTGCTCACTACTACCAGCAGGTGGCTCTCTTTCTTGAGCTGCTTGGGTTTGTAGTCAGCCATCGACGCGAGGGTGACGGGCAGGCCACGGGCCTCGGCCTGCGCCTTGATGGCACTGGCGACACCTTTGGCGTTGCCGGTCTGGGAGCCGTAGAGAATGGTCAGGCTGCCACTGGGCGCAGCCACGGCGGCGCTGGCGACAACGCTCTGGTGACCGGTCTGGGAGAGGCCGTAGAGATATCCGCTCACCCAGGCCAGTTGCTGGGTATTGAGGGTCGAGAGTACCTGACTCAGCTGACGTTGCTGTTCGTCAGAGAGGGGGGAAAGGTTGAATGGGGAATCCTTCAATTGCATCACACGCGTCTTCCATGGTCTGATTTTTGGCCAGATTAAAGGGCGTGTTGGCTAACAACAAAGAATAAAAATATCTTCTTTATTCCATTATTGAATTTTGAAAGTGATTTTGCGGTAAAGGAGATAGAAAAACGCCCCGCAGTGGCAGGGCGTTTTTATTGGCGTATCACGCTCGGGAGTGCCCCAAGGGATGCCGCTGACTTCTGTGGGCCTTACTTCTGCGGACGCAGAGCCGGGAACAGAATGACGTCACGGATGGTGTGGCTGTTGGTGAACAGCATTACCAGACGGTCGATACCGATGCCCTGACCGGCAGTCGGCGGCAGGCCGTGTTCCAGTGCGGTGACAAAGTCGGCGTCGTAGAACATGGCTTCGTCGTCGCCTGCTTCTTTCTGATCAACCTGATCCTGGAAGCGCTTGGCCTGGTCTTCTGCATCGTTCAGCTCGGAGAAGCCGTTGGCCAGCTCGCGGCCACCGATGAAGAATTCGAAGCGGTCGGTTACGTCCGGGTTCACGTCGTTGCGACGAGCCAGCGGAGAAACGGCAGCCGGGTACTCGGTGATGAAGGTCGGTTGCAGCAGCATGTGCTCCACGGTCTCTTCGAAGATCGCGGTGATCACGTGGCCCAGCTCCCAACCCTTCATCAGCTCGATGTGCAGACGCTTGGCAACGGCCTTGGCGCTCTCGAGGGTAGCCAGATCGTCTAGGGTCACATCCGGGTTGAACTTCAGGATGGACTCGACCATGGTGAGGCGCTGGAACGGCTGACCGAAATCGATGGTCAGGCCCTCTTCGCCCTCTTTGGCGTAACGGATCTTGGTGTCGCCCAGAATGTCCTGCGCCAGGGTGCGCAGCAGCTCTTCGGTCAGGTCCATCAGATCGATGTAGTCGGCGTAGGCCATGTAGAACTCGATCATGGTGAACTCGGGGTTGTGACGAACCGAGATACCTTCGTTACGGAAGTTGCGGTTGATCTCGTAGACACGCTCGAAGCCACCGACCACCAGACGCTTCAGGTAGAGCTCCGGAGCGATACGCAGGTACATGTCGATGTCCAGCGCATTGTGGTGAGTGACGAACGGACGCGCGGAGGCACCACCCGGGATGACTTGCATCATCGGGGTTTCCACTTCCATGAAGCGCTTTTCGTTGAAGAACTTGCGGATACCGGCAACCACCTGGGTGCGGATCATGAAGGTCTTGCGAGACTCTTCGTTGGCGATCAGATCCAGGTAGCGCTGGCGGCAGCGAGCTTCCTGGTCGGTCAGGCCTTTGTGCTTCTCGGGCAGCGGACGCAGCGCCTTGGTCAGCAGGCGGATATCGGAAACGTGAACGGAGAGCTCACCGGTCTGGGTCTTGAACAGGGTACCTTCGACACCCACGATGTCGCCCAGATCCCACTTCTTGAACTGCTCGTTGTAGAAACCTTCCGGCAGGTCGTCACGGGTGACGTAGACCTGGATCTTGCCGGCCATGTCCTGCAGGGTGGCGAAAGAAGCCTTGCCCATGATCCGGCGGGTCATGATGCGACCGGCAATCTTCACCCGTTTACCCAGGCTCGTCAGCTCCTCGGCGCTCTTGTCGTCAAACTCTGCGTGCAGATCGCCAGAGAGGCTGTCGCGACGGAAGTCGTTCGGGAAAGGATTACCCTGGGCGCGCAGGGCGGCCAGCTTGGAACGACGCTCAGTCATCTCGTTGTTGAGTTCGAGTGAATGATCGACTTCCGGAGTGATGGTTTGTTCAGACATGGTGATTCCTGCTTGTTTACAGACCTGATTTCAGGCTGGCTTCGATAAACTTGTCCAAGTCACCGTCGAGCACCGATTGGGTATTACGGGTTTCGACGCCGGTGCGCAGATCCTTGATACGGGAGTCATCCAGCACATAGGAACGGATCTGGCTGCCCCAACCGATATCGGACTTGGTCTCTTCAAGGGCTTGTTTCTCAGCGTTCTGCTTCTGAATTTCCAGCTCGTAGAGCTTGGCTTTCAGTTGCTTCATACACTGGTCTTTGTTTTTGTGCTGGGAACGGTCGTTCTGGCACTGTACCACGACACCGGTCGGCACGTGGGTAATACGCACCGCAGATTCGGTCCGGTTAACGTGCTGACCACCGGCACCGGAGGCGCGGTAAACGTCGATACGCAGATCCGCCGGGTTGATCTCGATGTCGATATCGTCGTCGATTTCGGGATAGACAAACACGGAGCAGAAGGAGGTGTGACGGCGGCCACCGGAATCGAACGGGGACTTGCGCACCAGACGGTGTACACCGGTTTCGGTACGCAGCCAGCCGAACGCATATTCGCCGCTGAATTTGACGGTGGCAGACTTGATGCCAGCCACGTCGCCGTCGGAGCATTCAATCAGCTCGGGCTTGTAGCCGTGGGCATCGCCCCAGCGCAGGTACATGCGCAGTACCATGTTGGCCCAATCCTGCGCTTCGGTACCACCGGAGCCGGACTGGATATCGATATAGCAGTCGGAGCCGTCGTGCTGACCGGAGAACATGCGGCGGAACTCGAGATCCACCAGCTTTGCTTCCAGCTGTTCGGATTCGGCAATGGCTTCGTTGAAGGTCTCTTCGTCTTCCCCTTCCACCGCCAGGCTCACCAGCATCTCGACGTCATCCACGCCCTGGGTCAGGGTGTCGATGGTGCCGACCACGTTTTCCAGCGTGACGCGCTCTTTACCCAGCGCCTGTGCGCGCTCGGGTTCATTCCATACGTCCGGCTGTTCCAGCTCGGCGTTGACCTCTTCTAGACGCTCTTTCTTGGCGTCATAGTCAAAGGTACCCCCTAAGAAGCTCGGTCCGCTCAGACAGCTCCTTAAGTTTATTTAATACGGGATTAACTTCGAACATCGTGAAAACTCTCAGGGTCGATGTGACTTAAAAACGGGATATTCTAGCCAATTGTGGAAGGAATAAACAGGGTTGCCTTGGTTTGCGCACCCTATGTAGTCAATTTCTGGTGCACTTTTCCTCACCTCGGTAGAAAATATCGCCCGCAGACCCATTTTCAGGTTCAGTTTTGGCCGTTCCGGCCGCTAATGACTACGTAGTGTTGTGCACTGTTAGGGAAAAACCCGCTCCTCACCTCAATAAGAAGAACACATGATGAAAAACCTGTCACTCAAGCAGAAGATACTGTTGTCAGTGGTGATCGCCCTTTCGTTGGTGATTTCGTTGCTCTCCTGGCAGAGCTATAGCAGCCAGAAGAGTCTGTTGCTGCAAGGCAGCCAGGAGCAGCTGCAGCGGCTGGGCACCCAGCAGGCTGCCAGCGTCAGTGACTGGCTCTCGGCCCGTCGTGACGTGATCCAGGCGCTCGGCAACAAGGCGAGCTCCGAACCTCTCAATGCCTTGCAACAGGCACAAGTCTCCGGCCGTTTCCAGCTCACCTATTTCGGTGAGAGCAGCGGCAAGATGAATGACTCCGATCCCTCCATCAACCGCGATGGCTACGACCCGCGCTCCCGTGGCTGGTATCAGGAGGCGATGAGCAAGGGTGGCCTGATTGTCACCAAACCCTATCTCGACGTGGCCTACAACATCATGGTGGTGACCCTGGCCCAGCCGGTTTCTGGCGGGGTGATCGGGGGTGACCTCTCCATTGCCTCGCTGGTGGAAGACGTGACCAAGATGCAGCTGCCTGCCGACGGTTTCGCCATCATGATGCACAAGGATGGCACCATCATCGCCTACAAGGATGCCGCCAAGGCGATGAAACCGGCCAGCGAGATCGACAACGATCTGACCAACGCGCTGATCGAGCAGAGCAAGTCGAGCAAGGAGCTGGTGCCGGCTTATTTTGACAACGAAGGTCGCGACAAGCTGCTGTGGGCAGTCGATATCCCAGATACCGACTGGGAATTGGTGCTGGTGCTGGACAAGGCCGCGCTGGAAGCGCCGCTCTCCTCCCTGCTGATGACCCAGCTGGGCATGGCGCTGCTGGTGCTGGTGGGCAGTATCCTCGCCATCTCCTGGCTGGTCAGCATGCTGCTTGGCCCGCTCACCAAGGTATCCCAGGCATTGGCCCGCATTGCCGACGGTAACGGCGATCTGACCCAGCGCATCAAAATCGACGCCAACGACGAAGTGGGCCAACTGGCCAACAGCTTCAACCGTTTCGTCGGCAGTCAGCACCAGCTGATCGGCAATATCCGCAAGCTGGCCAACGAGCTGAACGCCGATGCCGAGCGCAGTCTGGTGACCAACCAGGCCGCGGTGGACGAGCTGCAGCGTCAGCAGCAGGAGGTGACCATGGTCGCCACCGCCGTCACCGAGATGGCGAGTGCCACCATGGAGATCGCCGGCAACGCCGAGAATACCGCCGCCGCTGCCCAGCAATCTGCCCAGAGCAGCGAGCAGGGCAAGATGCTGGTCAACAAGACCCGTCAGTCCATCAATGGCCTGGCCGAAGAGGTGGGGCAGGCGACCGAGGTGATCGGTGAACTGAGCCGCCACGCGCAGGCCATCACCAGCATCCTCTCTACCATTCAGGGCATTGCCGAGCAGACCAACCTGCTGGCACTGAACGCGGCCATCGAAGCGGCCCGCGCCGGTGAGCAGGGCCGTGGTTTTGCGGTGGTCGCTGACGAGGTGCGGGTGCTGTCGCGCCGTACCCAGGACTCCACCCAGCAGATCCAGTCCACCATCGAGACCCTGCAGCAGACCACCGCCCGTGCGGTGAGCCTGATGCAGACCAGTCAGGGGCTGGCGGACAACAGCGTGCAGGATGCGGATCAGGCCGTGCGCGCGCTGGAAGAGATCACCTGCGCCATCTCCCTCATCTCCGACATGGCGGGCCAGATCGCCACGGCAGCCGAGGAGCAGACTCAGGTGACCGGCGAGATCACCCAGAACACCACCGCCATCAAGGATGTGAGTGACGAGATCACCGCCGCCGCCATGCGCGATCTGGATCAGGCCCAGAGCCTCAAAGGGCGTGCCACTGACCTGAACCAGCAGGTGTCGACCTTTATCCTGTAAAGTGCAACACTCGGCCTGTTCCGGCTGAGATAAACAAGCCCCGCCCTCTGTCGAGTGCGGGGCTTTTTGTTGTTCGGGGGAGTGCGGGTAGTTTGGGTTGCTTGCGGGTCACCCTGGTGGCGGATACGTGCCCCGGCTCTGCCTGCGTCAGCTGGCGAGTAGAGAGCAAGCAAAGAGCCCACCGAAAGGTGGGCTCTGATCATATACGTCTGACGGAAAGGGAATTACAGGAATGGCATCGCCATAAACAGCTTGATCACCATGGCGTTGATGATGTCGATAAAGAAGGCGCCCACCATGGGCACCACCAGAAACGCCAGGTGGGAGGGACCGAAGCGCTGGGTAATGGCCTGCATGTTGGCGATGGCTGTCGGGGTGGCCCCCAGGCCAAAGCCGCAGTGACCTGCCGCCAGCACGGCCGCATCGTAATTTTTGCCCATCACCCGGAAGGTGACGAAGATGGCGTAGAGCGCCATCGCCACGGTCTGGGCGGCCAGCAGGATGAAGATGGGCAGTGCCAGGCTGGCCAGATCCCACAGTTTCAGGCTCATCAGTGCCATGGCGAGGAACAGCGACAGGCTGACGTTGCCCAGCAGGGAGACTTCGCGATCGCTCACCTCATGCCAGTTCAGCAGGGTCAGGACGTTGCGCAGCAGTACGCCGACAAACAGCACGCAGACAAAGATCGGCAGCTCGAAGGCGCCCCCTTTGAGCGAGGCGGAGAGCAGCTCGCCTCCCTTGAGGCTGATGGCGATCAGCGCCAGCGTCTCGATGACGCTGAAAGTGGTGAGGGGGCGCTCCATATCCGGCATTTCGAAGCCCTGGGGGGCCTCATCCTGATTGTGCTCCTCACCGGGCACTTGCACTTTCTTCACCAGATAGCGAGCCACCGGGCCGCCAATCAGGCCGCCCAGCACCAGACCGAAGGTGGCACAGGCGATGGCGAGTTCGGCAGCGGATTGCACGCCGTACTTCTCGGAGAAGGTGGCACTCCAGGCAGCCCCGGTGCCGTGGCCGCCGGAGAGAGTGATGGAGCCGGCCAGCAGCCCCATGTGGGGATCCAGACCGAGCAGGGTCGCCAGACCTACGCCCAGACTGTTTTGTACCAGCAGCAGGCCGGTGACCACCATCAGGAAGGTAACCACCGCCTTGCCGCCGCGTTTCAGGCTGGCGAGATCGGCGGAAAGGCCGATGGAGGCGAAGAAGGCCAGCATCAGCGGGGTTTGCAGACTGGTATCAAATTGCAGCTCCATCTGCAGGGTGGAGCGCAGCAGTAGCAGTACCAGCGCGACCACCAGGCCGCCGGCTACCGGTTTGGGGATGTTGAAGGTACGCAGCAGCCCGACTCGGGTAACCAACACCCGGCCAAGCAGCAATACCAGAGTGGCAGCGACCAGCGTTGCGTAGGAATCAAGTTGTAACATTCAGTACTCCCATGTTGATTGGCTGTGTCTTTCATAGCAAAAGACTTACAGATTCAGCCGGGATGAAAACAGTGTGGCTTATGTGCCAGCAAAGAAGGGGAAACATCTCCCCGCCCCAGGAAAGATGGGGCTTGTGCGGGCCTGAAATGCTCAGGCATCCAGATGAGATTTTAGTAAAATCCGGCGGATTGTAGCAAAAAGCATCGTTTAATTCCATCTTTGTCGTATTAATGCTCGTTTTAGTCGTTTATTGTGACATTTAACACTATGTAGGTAGAGGGCAGAAAAGCCGAAAAGGGTGCATGGAACGGCTGTCATTTGGGGCGCCAGTCTCTATAATTCGCCGGTTTCCGCTGCACGCAGAGGCGCTGGCGGGCGTTGACATTGTGGTTCACCCCGACATGGTTCATGTTTTGGCGGTGTTCACTTCATCAAGAGGAGAGGGTGTGAAGAAGTCTATCTACATTGCCTACACAGGCGGCACCATTGGGATGCAGCGTTCCGATCACGGCTACGTGCCGATGGCGGGCTTTATGGAAGACTGTCTGGCGCGGATGCCCGAGTTCCACCGCCCCGAGATGCCGGATTACCATATCCACGAATATGCGCCCCTCATCGACTCCTCCGACATGACCCCGGCGGACTGGCAGCGCATCGCCGAGGACATTCGCGACAACTACGAGAAATACGATGGCTTCGTGATCCTGCATGGCACCGACACCATGTCGTTCACCGCCTCGGCACTCTCCTTCATGCTGGAAGATCTGCACAAGCCGGTCATCATCACCGGCTCCCAGATCCCATTGGCCGAGTTGCGCTCCGACGGTCAGCAGAACCTGCTCAATGCCCTATATATCGCGGCCAACTACCCGATCCACGAGGTGACGCTGTTCTTCAACAACCAGCTCTATCGCGGCAACCGCAGCAAGAAGGTGCATGCCGACGGCTTCCACGCTTTCGACTCCCCCAACTATCCGCCGCTGCTCAACGCCGGGATCGCCATCTCGCTGGAAGCGGGTGAGCTGGGTGTGCCCTCCGAGCGGCCGCTGGTGCTGCACGACATTACCCCCCAGCCCATCGGCGTGGTAACCCTCTATCCGGGGATCTCCAGTGAGGTGATCGCCAATATCCTGCAACAGCCGGTGAAGGCGCTGATCCTGCTGTCATTCGGGGTCGGCAATGCGCCGCAAAACCCGGCCATGCTGGCGCTGCTTTCCGAGGCTTCGGCCCGCGGCGTCATCATCGTCAACCTGAGCCAGTGCCTGCACGGCAAGGTCAACATGGGTGGCTATGCCACCGGCAATGCCCTGTCGCGGGCCGGGGTGATCTCGGGCTTTGACATGACCGCCGAAGCGGCGCTCACCAAGCTGCACTTCCTGCTGAGTCAGGGCTTGCCATCCCACCGCATTCGCGAGTTGATGCAGCAGTCCCTGCGCGGGGAGCTGACTCCCTAAGCGATGCGGCCCTCACCCTAACCCTCTCCCGGCGGGAGAGGGGATAGAGCGAGGTGCTGTTGGCCACGAGGCTTGCCATGAAGAGCGTTGGCAGGTGGCCCGTTCACTGTTCGCAGGTGCGAGCCTGCTCCCTTCTCCCCTGGCGGGAGAAGGGCTGGGGATGAGGGGGATGAGTCACCCCACCCAGCAGAGAGAGGAATAAAAGAGGGGAGCCATGATGGCTCCCCTCTTTGCTATTTATCGCACTCTTTATCGAACTATGTATCGCTCTCTCGCGATTCGATTGGCCGCCACGAGACGGGATGGCGAGTGGTCTCAGTGGTTGAGATTGACCCGCATTATCTCTTCCTCAACCGGCTGATTCTCATCACGAAACAGTCGCTTTAGCTCGCTCTTGCTCTTCATCACGATCTCGCCGTCACGGCCGATGTTCATATGCTCGGGGTAGTCGAGGTGCATCGCCTGCCAGGCCATCACGGCTTGTAGCGACGTGTCCTTCTGCTCGTCGGTGAGGGGCTTGCCATCGGGCCACTTGCCCAGCTCGACTGCGGTTTTGAGCCGCTCGTACACCTCTTGTGGCATCTGCCTGATTGCTTGCAAAAACTCACCCTGTTGAAACGACATCCGGCCTTCTCCTTGAACTATTGAGCCATAAACTGCGGGATCTGACGGGCAGAACCCGGCGGGCTATGCAGGTAGACCCTATCGGGCTATGCCGGTAGATCCTTGCGGACTACGCCAGCCATCTGCTCCATCACCCGCACGACCTGACAACTGTACCCGAACTCATTGTCATACCATACGTAGAGCACGCAGTGATCCCCCTCGGCTATGGTCGCCTGGGAGTCAACGATGCCCGCATAGCGGGAACCCACCATGTCGGAGGAGACCAGCTCGGTGCTGGCGCTAAAGTCGATCTGGCGATGGAGCGCCGAGCTTAACGCCATCTGTTGCAGATAGGCGTTGAGGCTCTCCCGATCGGTAGCCTGCTCCAGCGACAGGTTGATAATTGCCAGCGAGACATTGGGGGTCGGCACCCGGATGGCGTTGCCGGTCAGCTTGCCCTTGAGCTCGGGCAGCGCCTTGGCCACCGCCTTGGCGGCACCGGTGCTGGTCATCACCATGTTGAGGGCGGCGCTGCGACCGCGGCGCTCGCCCTTGTGATAGTTGTCGATGAGGTTCTGATCGTTGGTGTAGGAGTGGACCGTCTCCACGTGGCCGTGGCGGATGCCGTACCGCTCCTGTATCACCTTGAGCACAGGGGTGATGGCGTTGGTGGTACAGGAGGCGGCGGAGATGATCCTGTCATCAGCCCCTATCACCTCGTGGTTGACGCCGAACACCACGTTCTTCATCTCCCCCTTGCCGGGGGCGGTCAGCAGCACCTTGCCGGCACCACGCGCTTTCAGGTGCTCGGAGAGACCCGCCTCATCGCGCCAGACCCCGGTGTTGTCGACGATCAGCGCATCGTGAATGCCGTAGGCTGTGTAGTCGATATCGGCCGGGCTGTTTGCGTAGATCACCTGAATGAAGGTGCCGTTGGCGATGATGGCGCTGCGCTCCACATCCACTTCGATGGAGCCGTTGAAGGGGCCATGTACCGAGTCGCGGCGCAGCAGGCTGGCGCGTTTCTCCAGATCCCCGTCGCGACCGCCGCGCACCACGATGGCACGCAGGCGCAGCGGATTGGCGGCGCCGGTGCGCTCGATGAGCAGGCGGGCCAGCAGGCGGCCGATACGGCCAAAACCGTAGAGCACCACGTCGGTGGCTTGCGGCATCTGGTTGCGGCCAAGGGCCGGTGCCAGCCTGGCTTGCAGATAGTCCTCGATCCCCGCCTCATCCTGATGATCCTGCCAGTAACCCACCGCCAGTTTGCCCAGATCGATCTCGGCGGCGGTGGGTTTCAGGGCAACGATGGCCTGGAGCAGGGGGAAGCTTTGCTGGATGGGGAGGGGAGCGCCCTGGTGGCGGCGGACGACCCGGTGGGCCTTGAGGATATCGATGGTGGAGGCGTTTTGCAGCGGGCGGCCGTAGAGGGTGATCTCGACCCCTTGTTGTCGGTAGAGGCGACCAATCAAGGGCTGCATGGCTTCGGCGAGCTCCTGGCTCTCCTGCCACGCTTGCAAGTAGTGCTCGTGGGTCATTGACCAGATCCTTTATTTCACGTTGTTGGTGTAAATAGAAAATTCGTCGAATGCAGATCAGTGTAGGGGTGTATATTTCGTTATATTATTCTGCAATCGCGGCCTTATATGGCGCGCGCATTGTAATGGATATGTAACCGGTTTGCTAGCCGTAGGTGGCCACTCGAGGCTCCCGTTGTTACCAACCTGCGTTATCAACAAGATGTGAGCCATGGCCAATTTCCCCCTGCGACAGACTTTCATCATGCTTTCCGTCGGCCTTGCGGTGGCGGGCTGCAATGACGACCGGATCCACAATATTTGCAGCAACCATCCCGAGCTCTGTCAGGATCTGGTGGACGATGGCTGGTGCCGCTACGAGCGTACCGACATCATTCGCAGTCGCTTCTACCTCAAGGAGGAGGGGACGGATCGGCGCAAGTACGAGCTGATGCGCAACCTTGAGCGCTATCTCAAGTGTGCCGAGCGCTCTACCAACATCGAGTACAAGAATGCCCGCGAGCAGAAGAGCCCGCGGGTGGAGGGGATGCTGGCGGCCGGGGATCAGCTGGCCCAGCTCGATGTGGCCACCCGCAATTCGCAGGATCCCTATCTGCTGCTCTGGCACTGGACCAACAACACCAACGAGCTGGCCCGCCAGCAGTTTATGGCGCTGGAAGGTTCCAAGGTGCTGGATGAACCCGAGCTGCAGCTGGCGCTCGGCGGTATCTACGCCAAGAGCGACCCCGAGAAGGCCATCGCCACCCTGCAGCGCGGCCTCTCCCTCTATCGGGAGGGGGAGCAGGTCAACAGTCGCATGCTCACCTCTCTCAGCACCCTCTACATGGGTCAGAAGCAGTACGGGCTGGCCTATCTGTGGGGCAAGGTGAGCGAGTCGTTTCAGGATGCGCCTGAGGTCTCTGCCAAGCGTTTTGGCATCTATCACTCCCTGAGCAAGACCGAGCAGGATGGCTACGATGTGCGGGCTGCCGAGATTGTCGAGCAGCTCAAGCATGGCAACTACCGGCCCTGATGCAGTGATGACGACGCTCTCCCCGGCCAGCTGCTGGCCCAATCCGTTCGATCTCTCTTTCGTTCATGGCGAGGTAATCACCGATGGCCGCACCCTGGAGCGGCTCACGGTGCGTGCCGTGGTGCCCCGTGGCGACGAGCTGCTGCTGGTTCACTCCCGGGTTAACGGCGATCTGATGTTCCCCGGTGGCGGCGTTGAAGCGGGGGAGAGCCACCATGTGGCGCTGGCCCGCGAGCTGCTGGAGGAGTGCGGTGCCGAACTGATGGAAGTAGGGGCTCTGCTTGGCGAGACCCGTGAATACCGCGCCGCTCGTGAGCCGGGGTTTGATGCCTACTGCATCCGCTCGCTCTACTACTTGTGCCGGATTGGCGATCAGCTGGTGGCCCCGCAGCCGCAGCCCTACGAGATCCGCCTCGGCTTCATGCCCGGCTGGTTTGCCCTCGACGAGGCGCTGCAGACCAACAAGACCCAGTTGGCGGGGCCCTGTCCCCAATGGACGGCGCGGGAGACCCGGGTGCTGGCCCAGCTGCAACGCTGGCATCAGCAGGGGATCTTCGACCACGGCTACTGAATAGATCAAGCTGCAACGGTCAGTGATACCAACAAAAAGAGCGCCAAAAGGCGCTCTTTTTAATTGCAATGGAGGCGGTTACTTGACCTCTCTGTCGTGCGAGGTTATTTGACCTCTTCGCCCTTGGCTTGCAGATCCGCATGGTAGGAGGAGCGCACGAAAGGACCGCAGGCTGCGTGGGTAAAGCCCAGCGCCATGGCGACATCTTTCAGCTCGTCAAACTCTGCAGGCGGCACGTAGCGCTTCACCGGCAGGTGGTGGCGGCTCGGCTGCAGATACTGACCCAGGGTCAGCATGTTGACGCCGTGGGCGCGCAGATCTTTCAGCACCTCGACGATCTCTTCGTTGGTTTCGCCAAGACCCATCATGACACCGGATTTGGTCGGTACATGGGGGTGCATCTCCTTGATGCGGCGCAGCAGCTCCAGCGACCACTTGTAGTCGGCACCCGGGCGGGCGACGCGATACATGCGCGGCGCGGTTTCCAGGTTGTGGTTGAAGACGTCCGGCGGGGTGTCGCGGAATACCTCAAGGGCCTGCTCCATCCGGCCACGGAAGTCCGGGGTCAGGATCTCGATGCGGGTCTGCGGGCTGTGCTCGCGGATCTGCTTGATACAGTCGGCGAAGTGCTGGGCACCGCCGTCGCGCAGGTCATCGCGGTCCACCGAGGTGATCACCACGTATTTGAGCCCCATCTCCTTGATGGTGAGTGCCAGTTTCTTCGGCTCTTCCGGATCGAGCGCCAGCGGGCGGCCGTGGGCCACGTCGCAGAAGGGGCAGCGGCGGGTGCATATGGCGCCCATGATCATAAAGGTGGCGGTGCCGTGGTTGAAGCACTCCGCCAGGTTGGGGCAGGAGGCCTCTTCACAGACAGAGTGCAGCTTGTTCTTGCGCAAGGTGCTCTTGATGTGTTCGATCTTCTGGCTGGAGGGGGGCAGCTTGATCCGCATCCAGTCCGGCTTGCGAAGGAGTTCTTCGTTGGGATCCGGCATGAATTTCACCGGGATCAGGGCCATCTTGTCGCCATCGCGCAGCTTGACGCCCGGCTCCATACGAACGGGTTTGCTCATGATTCACTCTCGGTGTTTGTTATTGTCTGGTTGGTAGCCATCAGGGTCTGCTCGGAGCCCTCATGGTTGCACGGCATGGGGTTGCTCATGCTGCTTCTTCGGTATTGATGATCGTTTGATAGCCAATCAGGTTGGCCAGTTCGGCCACCAGAATGGATTGCGCCTCGGCCACGCTTTGCGGGCCGCCCAAGGCGCTGGTCTGGGTCATGGCCATGCCCGCATAGCCGCACGGATTGATGTGCAGGAAGGGGGTCATGTCCATGTTGATGTTGAGGGCCAGCCCGTGGAACGAGCACCCCTTGCGGATGCGCAGCCCCAGCGAGGCCAGTTTGGCCTCCATGCCGAGATCATTTTTCACATAGACCCCGGGGGCATCGGCCTTGGCATAGGCCTGGATATCGCTCTTGGCGAGGGTGTTGATGATGGCTGTCTCCAGTGCGGTCACCAGCTCGCGTACCGAGAATTTGCAGCGGCGGACATCCACCAGTACGTAGAGCACCAGCTGGCCCGGGCCGTGATAGGTTACCTGACCGCCGCGATCGCTCTGCACCACCGGGATATTGCCCGGATTGAGCAGGTGTTCGGCCTTGCCGGCCTGACCCTGGGTGTAGACGGGATCGTGCTCGACCACCCAGAACTCGTCCGGGGTGTCGGGGGTGCGGTTGTCGGTGAAGGCTTTCATGGCGTCCCATACCGGCTGGTAGGGGCGGCGACCCAGCTGCCTGACAATCAGGCTGGACTGGGCGGGGATCTGGGATGACATGGCGTCCTCGCGGCGTGCTGCGGCCAAAAACAGTCGCCCCGCAGAACGGGGCGAGAGAGAAATTACAGTACGTATTTCACCAGCTCGATCTTGCCAAGGGCGTGGTACATCGCTTCGATGTGCTCTTTGCTCTGGGCCGTCACGGTCACGCGGACCGAGTGGTAGTTGCCCTTGGAACTGGGCTGGACTGTCGGGCTGTAGGTGCCGGGGGCGTGCTGCTGCAGCACTTCAACCACCCTTTCCGGCAGTGCCGGGTCGGCAACGCCGAGCACCTTGAACGGGAATTTGCAGGGAAACTCCAGCAGTTCATCAAACTTGGTATTCATTTACTCACCTTTTGCGTCATCAACGGGATGACTTCATCTTGGATGGCTAGTGGCCGATGGCCCGTGGAGGCCGCCATTTCAAGTCTATATGGGCACGGCTCATAACTATATGGGCGCTGCCCGGACCGGGATCAAGGCCAGGATCGGTCAGACATGGATGGAAGTGCTGCTTTTTACCACAAATCAGGGTAAGGCGGAACCTGCAGTTTACAGGGTTATTCACTGCCTTTGCCGGTCACAGACAGCAGCGGCGCCTGTTGGCGCCGCTGTTTGGTGAGGATTGTGCGTCGGATTACTTGAACCAGCTGGTGACCAGCAGTACCAGGTAGTCCCACAGACGGCTCATCAAGCCACCTTCCTGCACCTCTTCCAGGGCAACCAGCGGCACCTGCTTGATCTCTTTGTCGCCCTGCTTTAGGAACACGGTACCGACGCGCTGACCCTTGGCCAGCGGCGCTTTCAGCTCGCTGTCGAGCTGGAAGTCAGCCTTCAGGTTGTTGCCCTGACCGCGGGTGACCAGCACGGAGACATCTTTGTCGACGCCCAGTTTCACTTCAGACTTGTCGCCCATCCAGATCTTCTGGGTGACCAGCTCGGTGCCCGCCTTGTACGGGGTCAGGCTCTGGAAGAAGCGGAAGCCGTAGGTGAGCAGTTTTTTGCTCTCGGCGGCGCGGGAACCTTCGCTACTGGCGCCCAGCACCACGGCGATCAGGCGCATGCCTTCGTTGTTGGTGGCAGAGGAGACCAGGTTATAGCCGACCTGGCTGACGTGGCCGGTCTTGATGCCATCCACTTGCAGGGATTGATCCCACAGCAGGCGGTTGCGGTTGTGCTGGGTGATGCCGTTGAACACGAAGGATTTCTGGGAGTAGATCTTGTACTCCTCCGGCAGGTCGCGGATCAGCGCCTGACCCAGACGGGCCATGTCGTGAGCGGTACTGTAGTGACCTTCCGCATCCAGACCGTGCGGGTTCATGAAGTGGCTGTCGTTCATGCCGAGCTTGGCGGCCCAGCTGTTCATCAGGCTGGCGAAGGAGTCGGTGCTGCCCGCCAGGAATTCGGCCATGGCGACGCAGGCATCGTTGCCGGACTGGATGATGATGCCCTTGTTCAGGTCATCGACGGAGACCTGCTTGCCCACCTCGATAAACATCTTGGAGGAGTCAGAGTAGTTCTTGGACCAGGCATTCTGGCTGATGGTCACCATGTCGGTGCGCTTGATGTTCCCCTTCAGCAGCTCCTGGCCGATGATGTAGGAGGTCATCATCTTGGTCAGACTGGCGGGCGGCAGACGCTCTTCGGCGTTCTGCTCGGCCAGCACCTGACCGGAGTAGTAGTCGATCAGAATATGGGCCTTGGCGGAGATCTCCGGCGCGGCGGGCACCACCATGGGCATGGCATTCGGGGTTGGTGTCGGCCCCGGCGTATTGGCCTGGGCGGTTACGCTGATCAGTGAGGCCAGAAGAACTGAACGGGCAAATTTGGACATCTTGAAATTCCTGCGAGCCAGATGGGGATAAAATGCGGGCCTAACTATACCAGATGCGCCCGCAGGTTATAGCCCGACATGGCGATCAGAACTGGTTTTTTATCCATCACTCCCTGTCATCACGCCATAAAACGACGTGATGACAGTGAGTAAGCGGTTAGTCACATCCGCGGCAAAAGGGGGCGATCAGGGCACGATAAAGGCCTGTTCCAGCCCGCCCTGACGAACTTTTTCCAGCACACTTGCCTGCTGGTCGGCGGCGACCGGGCCAATCAGCACCCGGAAAATGGCGCCATGGGCATCGATTCGGTAGGGCACGCCGTAACGCTGGGTCATCACCTTGCCCATCGCCTCGGCCCGCTCCCGGGAGCCGCTGGCCAATACCTGGATCATCTTGCCATCACCGCTGCTGGCGGGCGCTGCGGCCTTGGCTGGCGCCGCTTTGACAGGTGCCGCTTGGGCGGGCTTGGCCGTTGGCGCCTTGACGGGCACAGGCGCAGGGTCGGCGGCGGGAGTGGCCATCGCCAGCGCGGTCGGTTCACCCAGGAAGCCATCTTGTGACATTGTGTTGGAGGCCGCAGCGGCCGGGGTGGTCGGGGTCATTTCGATGGGCTTCATCGGCTCCATGATCACCATCTGATCCGGGGTGTCGTTGATCAGCTCCAGCCTTACTCGCGCTTCACCGCTATCGACCATCTCCAGCTGCTTGGCGGCCGCGTAGGAGAGGTCGATCAGGTGGGGGCTGTTGAACGGGCCGCGATCGTTGACCCGCACTATGGTCTCCAGCCCGTTGTCCAGATTGGTGACCCGCACATAGCTCGGGATCGGCAGGTTGCGGTGGGCGGCGCTGAACAGCTTGCTGTCCAGCACATCGCCGTTGGCGGTCTTCTGGCCATCCAGATCCGGCGACAGCCAGCTGGCGGTGCCCTCTTCGCTGTAGTGCTTGATATCGCGCCACACCTCGTTTTTCTGCTTGCCGATCCAGTAGTCCCGGTTGCCGCTGGCACTCAGGGGCTCGGGGCGCGGAATGGCGCCGGTGGCTTGCGGGATCTCGATAACGGGTGGCTTGCTGACCGGTGCTTGCTGCTCGACGGGGGTGGACTGTTCCGGCTGGCTGCTACAGGCGGCCAGCAACAAGCTCAGGCTGAGCGGGAGGAGTTTGTGACGAAGATGCATACGCTTCCTGAATGGCTTGGCTAAGTTGATACACCGCCATCGCATAGAGTGGGCTGCGATTGTAGCGGGTGATCACATAAAAGTTATGCCGTGCGACCCAGTATTCCGGTCCATCGGCTTGGGCAAACGCCAGTGACTTGACCGGCGTCTGTGGGGCCAGCGGCGTGGCGAGCTCAATCCCTTCCGCCGCCAGTTCTGACCACTGTTGTGTGAGCTCGGGCTCAGGCCTGAGTAGAGGTTCGACCGCCATCAGCCCGATCTGGGCAGGCTCGACCACGGATTCGCCCCAGCGCCACTGGTGGCTGGCAAAATAGTTGGCCACGCTGCCGATGGCATCGACCGGGTTGGCAAACAGATCCCGTTTGCCATCCCCGTCAAAATCGACAGCGTAGTGGCGATAGCTGGAGGGCATGAACTGCCCCATTCCCATGGCGCCGGCATAGGAGCCCTTGAGGCGCTCCAGCGACCAGCCCTCTTCCCTTGCCAGCAACACCAGCTGGGCAAACTCCTTGGCAAAGAAGTCGCTGCGCTCGGGGTAGTGAAACCCCAGGGTGTAGAGGCTATCGAGCACCGGATGACGACCCATCTGGCGACCGTAGAAGGTCTCGACCCCGATGATGGCCACGATGAGTGAGGCGGGCACCCGATAGGTCTGCTCCGCGCGGGCCAGCGCCTCTGCATGTTGCTGCCAGAACTGCTGGCCGTCACGGATCCGATCAGGGGTAACGAACAGCGGCCGGTAGCGATGCCAGGGTTTGGCCTCCCACGGCTTGCTGATGGTGTCGAGCACCTCCTGGCGCAGCTGGGCGCGGGCGACCGCGGCCTGCAACTCCGCCAGCGGCACCTGCTGCTGTTCGGCGAGCAGGGCCAAGCGATCCGGCGCCACGGCGGCGGTTGCCATCGTTGTGGCGAGAGAGAGCAGCAGTCCAACCCGTCTCATCAGGCGAGCAGTCTTCTATGAGTCTGGATGGACATCAGTATGCCAAAGCCGGCCATCAGGGTCACCATGGAGGTACCACCATAACTCACCAGTGGCAGGGGAACCCCCACCACTGGCAAGATGCCGCTCACCATGCCCATGTTGACGAACACATAGACGAAGAAGGTGAGGGTGATGGCGCCACCCAGCAGTCGCTCGAAGCTGTTCTGGGCCTGCATCGAGATAAACAGGCAGCGGCTGATGACGTAGAGGTAGAGCACCAGCAGCAGGGCAACCCCCACCAGACCGAACTCCTCGCTAAATACCGCGAAGATGAAGTCGGTGTGGCGCTCGGGCAGGAACTCCAGCTGGGACTGGGTCCCTTGCAGCCACCCCTTGCCAAAGACGCCGCCGGAGCCGATGGCAATCTTGGACTGGATGATGTGATAGCCGCGCCCGAGCGGGTCTTTTTCCGGGTCGAGCAGCATCAGCACCCGCTGGCGCTGGTAGTCGTGCATCAGGAAGAACCAGAGCACCGGCATAAAGGCGACCATCAACATGACCGCCAGCCCGATCAGCCACCAGCTGAGTCCCGCCAGGAAGATGACGAAGAAGCCGGAGGCGGCCACCAGAATGGAGGTGCCAAGGTCGGGCTGGGCGGCGATCAGCAGGGTGGGCAGCAGCACCATGATGAGGGCGATCACCACATGGCTGAACTTGGGGGGCAGCGAGTGGCGACTGAGCCAGGCGGCCACCATGATCGGCATGGAGAGCTTCATCACCTCGGAGGGCTGGAACTTCATAAAGCCGAGATCGAGCCAGCGCTGGGCCCCCTTGCCGATGTGGCCGAACACGTCCACCGCAATCAGCATCAGCACCACCACGGCGAACAGCGGCACCGACCAGCGGGCGTAGAGGGAGGGGGGCAGCTGGGCCATGCCGATCATCAGGGCAAAGGCGAGGCCGCCGCGCACCAGCTGGCGCACGATGGAGTCGATATCCTGACCGGAGGCGGAGTAGAGCACCACCATGGAGAGGGTCATCACGGCCAGCAGACCGAGCAGCAGGGGCAAGTCGATATGCAGCTTGTACCAGATACTCTGCTGGCGAGCTGAATTACTCATGGGGGGCGACCTCACTCGGTTGGGACGGCTTTTCCGGTGCCGGTGGCAGTTGCGGATCAGGGGGCAGCAGATAGGCATCCAGCATCTGGCGTGCAATGGGCGATGCAGCTCGCCCACCACCACCACCGATGGAGTTTTCCAGCACCAGTGCCACTACCGCTTTGGGCGCCTCAAAGGGGGCGTAAGCGACGAACAGGGCGTTATCGCGATGCTCCGCCTTGACGGTCTTGATGTTGTAAACCTGATTTTCCTTCAGACCGACCACCTGAGCGGTGCCCGATTTGCCACCCGAGGAGTAAGGCGCCTTGGCGAACGAGTGACGGCCACTGCCTTCACTGCCATGGTTGACGCGCCACATCCCCTCCTGCGCTACTTTCCAGAAGCTGTCGTTCTTGAGCTTGAGGGCGATATTGGGGTTGATGGGGGCATCGACCACCCCCGCCTGTGAGGCGGTGCTCTTGAGCAGGTGCGGGGTCACGTCGTGACCGTTCTGGGTCAGGATGCTGATCGCCTTGGCCAGCTGGAGCGGGGTGGCGCTCCAGTAGCCCTGACCGATACCGACAGAGATGGTGTCACCCTGATACCAGGGCTGGCGCCAGCGTGCCATCTTCCAGTCGCGAGACGGCATGACGCCCTTGGTCTCTTCATAGAGATCGACGCCGGTGTACTGACCGAAGCCGAACTTGGTCATGTAGCTGTGGATCTTGTCGATGCCGACCCGATAGGCGAGATCGTAGAAGTAGGTATCGGCCGAGACCTCGATGGCGCGATAGACATCGAGCCAGCCGTGGCCCCAGCGGCGCCAGTCGCGAAACTTCTTGGTGGTGCCGGGAATGGAGAAGCTCGGGCCGCCGAAATAGCGGTAGCCCGGGGTGATGGCCCCCTCGTTGAGGCCCATGATGGACATCATGGGTTTGACGGTGGAGGCGGGGGCATAGATGCCCTGAGTGGTGCGGTTCACCAGCGGCCGCGCCGGATCGTTGAGCAGCGCCGAGTAGTTGGCGCTGGAGATGCCGGTCACGAACAGGTTGGGGTCGTAGCTCGGGCTCGACTCCAGGGCCAGGATGGCGCCGGTTCTCGGATCCATCATCACGATGGCACCGCGCTGGCCGGCTAGCAGTTGCTGGGCCTTGAGCTGCATCCGGACGTCGATATTGAGGTAGATATCCTGACCGGGAATGGGCGGCTGGAACTTGAGGGTGCGGACAATCCGGCCGCGGTTGTTCACCTCGACCTCCTGATAGCCCGCCACACCGTGCAGCTGATCCTCGTAATACTTCTCCACCCCCTGCTTGCCGATATCCTTGGTGGCCGCGTAGTTGGCGAGTTTTTCTTCCTTGTCGAGGCGCTCCACGTCACGGGTGTTGATCTTGGCCACATAGCCCAAAGCGTGGGTGAGGGTGTCACCAAACGGGTAGTAGCGCTTCAGGTAAGCCTCGATGCTGGCGCCAGGGTAGTTGTGCTGGTTGACCGAGAAGAGGGCGACCTGATACTCGGTCAGCTTCTCGTAGAGGGCGACCGGCTTGAAGCGGCGCTGGCGCTTCACTTCGGCGAGGAACTTCTCCTTGGTGCCTTCCGGCAGCCCCAGCAGGGTGATCAGCTGGTCGGCGGTTTTTTCGAGATCCGTGGTCTCTTCCGGCACGATTTCCAGACTGTAGACCGGGCGGTTTTCCGCCAGCAGCACGCCGTTGGCGTCATAGATCAGCCCCCGTGGCGGCGCCACCGGCACCACGCGGATACGGTTGGAGTTGGAGCGAGTCTGGTAGGTGTCGTAGGACTCGACCTGCAGATAATAGAGATTGCCCAGCAGCACCAGCATCAGCACGACGATGCCGATGTAGGCTACCAGGGTGCGCCGGAAGAACAGATTGCCCTCGGCACTGTGATCGCGCATTTCGATGCGTTGTTTCAGCATGCCTTTACCTCAAGACCCTTGGGGGCAATAACAGCAGGAACTGCATTGTTCACTCTCTGTGATACGGGTGAATATGAGAGGTGAGACTCCAGAGACGCATGGCTCACTCTCTATGATACGGATGATTGGTGGTGATGCTCCAGGCCCGATAGAGGCTCTCGGCCACCAGTACCCGCACCAGCGGATGGGGCAGGGTGAGCGGTGACAGCGACCAGCTCTGTTCGGCGGCAGCCTTGCACTCGGGGGACAAGCCTTCCGGCCCGCCGACCAGCAGGGCGACATCGCGGCCATCAAGTTTCCACGCTTCCAGCTGGGTAGCCAGCTGCTCGGTGGTCCAGGGTTTGCCCGGAATATCGAGGGTGACGATACGCGAGCGGCCTGCGGCCGCCAGCATGGCTTCCCCTTCCTTCTGCAGGATGCGGGGAATGTCGGCATTTTTGCCCCGTTTGCCTGCGCCGATCTCGACGAGTTCAAACGGCATGTCTTTCGGGAAGCGGCGACGATACTCTTCGAAGCCATGCTCTACCCAGGCGGGCATCTTGGTGCCCACCGCAATCAACTGGATCTTCATGGTCGTTACACTTGTGCTCTTATTGCGTATTCACTTGAGCGGCACCGCTCCACAGCTTTTCCAGTTGGTAGAAGTCACGATGTTCATCCTGCATCACATGCACGATCACCGAGCCCATATCTACCAGCACCCATTCACCGCTCAGCTGCCCTTCCACGCTCAGCAGATCCAGACCCGCGTGGCGGGCCTCGCTGGCCAGATGGTGGGCAATGGCGCTGACGTGACGACTGGAGTTGCCGGAACAGACGATCATGGTGTCAGTAATGCTGGATTTGCCGCGTACATCGAGGGTGATGATGTCGCGGCCTTTCATGTCATCGATCTTGTCGATGATAAAGGCATGCAGTTCTTGGCCTTGCAATGAGTCTCTCCTCTGTTCCGGCGCGCAGCGTTTGCGTCAGGGCGGCGGATTATATCATGGTCACTCCCGTTTCCCATCGGGCGGGGCGGGATTACGACAGGGGCTAGCGGCGATTGGCGCGGTAGAGCCCCTGTTGATCAATATAGTGTGCAACCGACTCGGGCAAGAGGTAGCGGGTGTCTTGCCCCGCATCCAGCAGGGCCCGCAGCCGGGTGGCTGACAGTTCGATGGGCTGGTTGTCCGCCAGCCAGATATGACCGGCCAGCCGTTGGTGCAGCGCGCTGGCGTCAGTGGTGTGATGGCGCGCCAGCAGCTGCGCTACTTCGGCCGGATACTCCGGTTGCCAGCCCGGCCGCACGCTCACCACCAGATGGGCATAGTCGAGCAGCTCCTGCCAGCGGTGCCAGCTTGGCAGGCTCAGCAGGGAATCCATCCCCATCAGAAAACAGAGCGGCGTATCGGGCAGTTCATGACGCAGCTCGATAAGGGTATCGATGGTGTAAGAGGGTTTATCCCGTCGCAGTTCCCGCTCATCCACCACAAAGTTGCGGTTCTCCGCCGCCGCCAGTCTGACCATGGCGAGGCGCTGTTCGCTGGAGCAGAACGGATTGGCGCGGTGGGGCGGGATATGGTTCGGGATTAGCCGCATCTCGGCCAGCCCGAGGGCATCGCGCGCCTCGATGGCCGGGCGCAGATGGCCGATATGGATGGGGTCGAAGGTGCCACCAAGCAAACCGACAGGTGCCTTCAGCACGGGCTGCTCTCCATCACCAGCGGCAGCGGGGTGCCATCACGAAAGCCGAGGGCAATAGTCTGCAACATCAGCCAGGCCTGTTCGGTATCGAAGCGGCGCTGGGCATCGTCCAGCTGGGCCATCAGTTGCCACAGCTGCTGCAACTTGGCAAACGGCAGTCGGGTCAGCGCTTGCTGAATGAGCTGCTGGCGGCTCTGCCAGATGCGCAGGCGGCTGAAGTGCTCCCCCAGCGGCTGGCCGTTGCGCATGGCCAGCGACAGCTCGGTCAGCTGCTCCAGCTCGCGGCAGAGGGTCCAGGCCAGCATCCCCGGCTCGGTGCCTTCGGCCCGCAGGGCGGCCAGAATGCGCTGGGCCCGGTTCACCTTGCCCTCCAGCAGGGTATCGACCAGCTGGAACGGGGTGAAGTGGGCGTGGCGGATAATGGTCTCTTGCAGATAAGTGACGCTGATGGGCTGGGGCGGCGAGAGCAGGGTCAGCTTCTCGATCTCCTGACTGGCGGCCAGCAGGTTACCCTCGTAGGAGTGGCACATGAAGTTGATGGCATCCGGCAGCGCCTTGAGGCCGAAACGTTGAAAACGGGCACTCATCCAGCGCGGGAAAAATTTGGGCTCCGGATGGTTGACCGGCACATAGGTGCCAATCTGGTAGAGCTTGTCGAACCAGGCTGCCTTCATCTGGGTCTGATTGAGGCGAGCGCCGCTCAGCACCAGCAGCAGGTCGGGATGGAGCTGCTTGCCGATTTCGCTGATGCGGGCGGCCAGATCCTTGTCCACCTTGGCGGGCAGCTCCAGCTCGATGATCTGACGGGCGGAAAAGAGACTCATGGCCTGACAGGCATCGTAGACCTGATTCCAGTCCAGCCCCTGCTCCACCACGAAGGTGTGGCGCTCATCGAAACCCTGCTTGCGGGCGACCTGACGGATGGCATCGATGGCCTCCAGTCGCAACAGGGGCTCGTCGCCAAAAACGAGATAGCAGGGCCGAAGCCCTGCTTTGAGGTGGTCACCAAATTGTTCCGGATAAATTCGCATCAGAAGCTTGCCTGACTGAAATGAAGGCGCACAAGATTCGCGGCCTGCTTTGGCTGCTTGAACTGCGACTCGTCACCAAATTGTTCAGGATAAATCCGCATCAGAAGCTGACCTGACTCAACTGCCGGATCACCTGATTGGCCGCCTGCTCCTGCATCTCGCGGTTGAGCTGCTCCTGCTCACGGGAGGAGGCGAGCGCTGCATCCGGCTTGTTGAGGAAGCTGCGGTTGAAGTTGATGGGGAAGACCTGAGTCGGCTTGCCCGGCACCGAGATGGTGAATTGGGTACCAAAGCCCAACACATATTCGGTGTCCGTCCCCAGTGCGTTGACCGAGGCGACCTGACTGGTGCTGCCTACGCCGCCCAGAGTGAGCACCGGAATGCCCTCCTTGTCGGCCAGGGTCACGCCAGAGGCCTTCAGGCGGGTGGTAACCATCCGGTAGAAGTCGCTCTTGTTGTCGCCCACGACCTTCATGGTCATCAGCTCGCTCGGAATGCCGTTGCCGCGCATGTGAAAGCCGCAGCCTTGCAGCAGCAGACCAGCCAGCACGATGGCCATCCAGCGGGTGAAGATGGTGCCCATAGAAAATCCTCTTTGCATTAAGGGAAAGCGGCGGGCGCAAGGCCCGCCGTTATCATCCGTTTGCTGTCACAGATTGGCAATGATCAGTTGGTAGCCAATCAGTTAGCGACAATGTTGAGCAGCTTGCCAGGTACATAGATCACCTTGCGCACGGTCAGACCGTCGGTGAACTTCTGCACGGAGGCATCGGCCATCGCCAGCTTCTCGACATCAGCCTGGCTGATCTCGGCCGGTACGGTCAGCTTGCCGCGCATCTTGCCGTTGATCTGTACCACGACCAGCTTCTCGGTCTCGACCATGGCCGCTTCATCGGCCACCGGCCATGCAGCGTGATCCACGTCGTCACCCTTGCCCAGCATCTTCCACAGTTCGAAGCCGATGTGCGGGGTGATGGGGTAGAGCATGACCACGACAGCTTCCAGCGCTTCCTGCATCAGGGCGCGGTCCTGCTCGTCGCTGCCCAGCTTGGCCAGATTGTTCATCAGCTCCATGATGGCGGCGATGGCGGTGTTGAAGGTCTGACGGCGACCCACGTCATCGCTCACCTTGGCGATGGTTTTGTGCAGTTCACGGCGTACCGCTTTCTGCTCGTTGGTGAGCGCCGCCACATCCAGTGCGGCAACGGCGCCACCGGAGACGTGCTCGAAGGTGGTGCGCCACAGGCGGCGCAGGAAGCGCTGGGCACCCTCTACGCCGGAGTCGGACCACTCAAGAGTCATCTCGGCCGGGGAGGCGAACATCATGAACAGACGGACGGTATCGGCGCCGTAACGCTCGACCATCAGCTGCGGGTCGATGCCGTTGTTCTTGGACTTGGACATCTTGGTCATGCCGGAGTGCATTACCTCACGGCCTTCGTTGTCGATGGCCTTGGTGATGCGACCCTTCTCGTCACGCTCCACCTTGACGTCGGTCGGGCTGACCCAGACGTTGCCGCCCTTCTCGTCTTTGTAGTAGAAGGCGTCGGCCAGCACCATGCCCTGGCAGAGCAGACGCTTGAAGGGCTCGTCGCTGTTGACCAGACCTGCGTCACGCAGCAGCTTGTGGAAGAAGCGGGCGTAGAGCAGGTGCATACAGGCGTGCTCGATACCGCCGATGTACTGATCCACCGGCAGCCAGTGGTTGGCAGCAGCCGGGTCCAGCATGCCCTTGTCGTAGTCCGGAGAGCAGTAGCGCGCGTAGTACCAGGAAGACTCCATAAAGGTGTCGAAGGTATCGGTCTCGCGGAACGCTTCCTGACCGTTGTAAGTGGTCTTGGCCCACTCGGCGTCGGCCTTGATCGGGCTCTGGATACCATCCATCACCACATCTTCCGGTAACAGTACCGGCAGTTGATCTTCCGGCGTCGGCACCACGGTGCCGTCAGCCAGGGTCAGCATCGGGATGGGGGCACCCCAGTAACGCTGACGGGAGACACCCCAGTCACGCAGACGGAAGTTGACGGTGCGCTTGCCGTGGCCTAGCGCTTCCAGCTTGTTGGCGATGGCGTCAAAAGCGCCCTGGAAGTCGAGACCGTCAAACTCGCCGGAGTTGAACAGTACGCCCTTCTCGGTATAAGCCGCTTCGCTCACATCGACGTCGCCATCAACCGGCTTGATCACCGCCTTGATGTCGAGGCCATATTTGGTGGCGAACTCGAAGTCACGCTGGTCGTGAGCCGGAACTGCCATCACGGCGCCGGTGCCGTAGTTCATCAGTACGAAGTTGGCGACCCAGACCGGTACCTTGCGGCCATCCAGCGGGTGAATGGCATAGAGGCCGGTGGCCATGCCTTTCTTCTCCATGGTGGCCAGTTCGGCTTCGGCTACCTTGGTGTTCTTGCACTCTTCGATAAAGGCGGCCAGTTCCGGGTTGCTGGCAGCAGCCTGCAGCGCCAGCGGGTGACCGGCGGCGATACCGACATAGGTGACGCCCATGAAGGTGTCCGGACGGGTGGTGTAGACCTCCAGCTGCTCAGCCTGACCCTCAATGGCGAAGCTGATGTTGACCCCTTCGGAGCGGCCAATCCAGTTGCGCTGCATGGTCTTGACCATCTCCGGCCAGCCTTCCAGATTGTCGATGTCGTTCAGCAGCTCTTCGGCGTAGTCGGTGATCTTGATGAACCACTGGGGGATCTCTTTCTGTTCCACCGGGGTGTCACAGCGCCAGCAGCAGTTGTCGACCACCTGCTCGTTGGCCAGCACTGTCATGTCGTTCGGGCACCAGTTGACGGAGGAGGTCTTCTTGTAGACCAGACCCTTCTCGTAGAGCTTGGTGAAGAACCACTGCTCCCAGCGGTAGTAATCCGGCTTGCAGGTGGCGACTTCACGATCCCAGTCATAACCCAGACCCAGCATCTTCAGCTGATTCTTCATGTATTCGATGTTTTCGTAGGTCCAGGGCGCCGGGGCAGTGTTGTTTTTGACTGCGGCGTTCTCCGCTGGCAGACCGAATGCATCCCAACCTATGGGTTGCAGCACGTTCTTGCCATTGAGCCGTTGATAACGGGAGATCACATCACCTATGGTGTAGTTACGAACGTGCCCCATGTGTAGTCGACCAGACGGATAGGGGAACATGGACAGGCAGTAGAACTTCTCCTTGTCTACTTTCTCCACGGCCTTGAAGGTTTTCTTGGCATCCCAGTGCTTTTGCACTGCTGGTTCGATTGATTGGGGAACGTATTGCTCTTGCATTGGTGACATCCGGATCTGTGAAATGAATAGATAAATCAGCTGGGAAATCGCAATAGAATACCCATATCCTGCGGCGGCAACAACCGCCAGCGTCCCTTGGGCCTTAAGCCGGGCCAGATCAGGGTTTAGTAGAGGAGTTAGAGCCATGGACAAACGTCAAAAAGGGTACGAAGCCTTCATTGCCGAGCTGCAAAAACAGTGGCAAGAGACTGAAGAGTTCCAGGGGGAGCGCCTCAACCGGATGATCGCCAAGGTGCAGGCCTATCTGGAGGCCGCCAGTGACCTGACCCAGGACGAGCTGGCGCTCATCGCCGAGTACGTGAAGCGGGATCTGGGCAACTATGACGAGGGGCGCCATGACGATAGTGCGCAGGTGGAAGAGTCTGCCTTTATGCTGGCCCTGAAAGACACCGCCTGGTCCTGGTTGGCGGATGTGACCGACCGCGCCCAGGTGGAGTGGCGGGAGCTGGCCGACGAGCTGGAGCACAAGGGGGCTTACGAAGCGGGTGACTGGGTAGGGCTCGGGGTCATGGTGTGCGACCAGTGCGGCTGGCGTCATACCGTGCTGCATCCCCAGCAGCTCGATACTTGCCCAGAATGCGGCTGCGCCGAGTATCACCGCGAGCCGCTCGCGCCCTGAACCATGCCATCAATGCGGATGAGATAACGAGACCTGTAGGGACGATTAGCGAAGCGTAATCGTCCATTTAGCCAGAGGTATCGACACCCTGCTTGCGAATTTGCTTGCCAATAAGAGAGAGGCGCCATCAGGCGCCTCTCTCTATGGATGGGCGGGATTACTTGCCCGCAACGGAGAGGCCGCCAAAACGGATCAGCGGGGCGTAGAAGCCCTTGCCATCGTTGTGATGCAGGGTGTCACCGACCGCTTCCAGCTCGCCGAGCAGGCGGTAGAAGTTGCCCGCCACCGTGATGCCGCGCACCGGCTGGAGTCGCACGCCATCGCGACAGAGGAACCCTGACGCACCAAAGGAGAAGTCGCCGCTCACCGCATCGGCACCGGAATGCAGGCCATCGAGCTTGACCAGTTCCAGATAGTCGCCGCTCTGCACTTCCGCTTCGCTATGGGGACCTGCGCCAAACACCAGATGGCGAGCGGTCACATCGAGGGCGCTGCGGGCACCGCGAGCGGCCGAGCCGTTGCTGGCGACGCCAAAGTGGCGGGCGGTGGCACTGTTATGGAGCAGGGTCTTCAGCTCCCCTTCGCCAATCAGCAGCAGATCCGAGCTGGCTGCCCCCTCGCCATCAAACGCCTTGATGTTCATGCCACCCGGCATATAGACCCGGCTCTCCAGAGTGAGCCAGCGTGACGCCACGCTCTGGCCGACCTTGCTGCGCCAGGGGTTGACCCCTTGCTGGGCCCACTTGCCCGACAGCACACCCTGAAAGCTGCCAAACAGGCTGGCGAAGCAGTTGGTGCTGAAGATAACGCTGTAGCGACCGCTCGGCACCGCTTCACCGGGCAGCAGGCCATCGGCGATGGCGTAGATCTGCTCGATGAGCCGCTGGCTATCCAGCTCGTCGAAGCGACGGCCATACTGCCCCTGCGAGTGCATCGACTGGCGGCCATCCCGCTCCACCAGCGCCGAGGTGTAGCAACCGACGCTGAACTCGCCGTGGTGGCAGAGGGTGCCCTGACTGTTGGCGAGCCAGAGCTGGCTCTCACCTTCGAAGACGCTGTTGTAGGGGGCGCCGCTCACATCGGGCATGGCCAGCATGTCAGACTCCAGACGCAGGGCCAGGGCGATCTTCTCCTCTACCAGCGTGGTATCGGGCTGGTTGATCTCGGCACAATCTGTGGTGATCCGGCTATTGGCCACCGAGATGCGCTGATCCGGATCCACCTTGGCAAAGCGGCTGGCATCGAGCGCATCCTGCAGCATGGCATCCAGCGCCAGCTCATCGAGAGATTCCGAGTAGGCGATGCCGACTCGACCCTCTTTGATCAGGCGAATACCGAGCTGCTGGCTGCTGGTGACCTTGTATTCACCCAGCTCGCCCTTGTCAGCCTTGAGGGAGAAGGCTTTATCCTGGTTGGCGATGATGTCTGCCTCGGCACCGAGGTCGGCCACCTTATCCAGCAGGCGGGTGAGCAGTTGGTTCATATCGAGTTGGCTCATCAGGCGTTCCCTCCCACCAGGATATTGTCCACTTTGAGAGCCGGCTGGCCCACCGAGGTGGGGACCGAGCCCGAGACCGAGCCGCACATACCGGCGGCCAGCGCCAGATTGCTGCCCACCATGGAGATCTCTTTCAGCACCTGCGGGCCGGTGCCGATCAGGGTGGCCGACTTGAGCGGTTTGGTTATTTTGCCGTGCTCGATGAGGTAGGCCTCCTGCACGTTGAAGTTGAATTCACCGGTGCCGGGCTGTACCGAGCCGCCCCCCATCTTTTTGGCGTAGATGCCGTGCTCTACCGTGGCCAGCATATCGTCGAGGCTGTGGTTGCCCGGTTCGATATAGGTGTTGCGCATGCGCGAGGTGGGGGCGTACTTGTAGGATTCGCGCCGACCCGAGCCGGTGCGGGCGTAGCCCGTCTTGAGAGCGCCCATTCTGTCCACCAGAAAACCGGCTAGCACGCCGTCCTTGATGAGTTGGGTGTGCTGGGTCGCCATCCCTTCGTCATCGACGTTGATGGAGCCCCAGGCATTGCCTTGCAGTCCCTCGTCCACCGCATTGACCACCGGATTGGCGATCAGCTGGCCCATCTTGTCGTGGAACACCGAGGCCTTTTTGGCTACCGAGGTGGTCTCCAGCAGGTGGCCGCACGCCTCGTGGAAGATGACGCCGCCAAAGCCGTTCTCCATGATGACCGGCAGGGTGCCGCTCGGGCAGGGAGCCGCGCCCAGCTTCACCAGTGCCTGACGAGTGGCGGTGAGGGCCAGCTCGCGCGGATCGATGCGCTCGGCATGTTCCCAGCCCATCAGGGCGCCGGGGGCCTCGTAACCGACGCTCTGCTCGCTTCCTTCCATTGCGATGGTCTGGGCCATGATGCGGTTGTAGTGGCGGCGATCGGCCACTTGCACTCCTTCGCTGTTGAAGATCTCCACCTCCTGCTCCCAGCCCAGCACGTTGCCGGAGAACTGGCTCACCTTGCCGCTCTCGGCGCGGGCGGCCGCATCCATGGCGTGCAGATAGGCGATCTTCTGCTCCAGCTGCTTGTCTGCCGACAGCGGCAGCGCCACCGGGTTGCGATCGCTCAGACGGGTGAAATCGAAGGCGGTGGCGGTCACTACCGGGTCACGGCGGTCTTTGGCCGCCAGCAAGGTGACGATACGCAGCAGCTCGTCGCGGCTGGCCAGATTGGTGTAGCCGTAGAGCACTTTGTGGCCGTAACAGAGGCGCACGCCGATGCCGAAATCGAGGCCGCCGCTGATGTTCTCTATCTGGCTGGAGAGCAGGCTGAGCTGGCTGCGGCGCTTGCGCTCGACAAACAGCTCGGCGAAATCGGCACCCAGCGCCAGCGCGTGATCGAGCACGTCACGGGCAATGGCGGGGGCCAACAGGGAGAATGGAGTCATAGAATATCCTTTTCTGGTCTGTCCGTTTGCTTCCGACATCCGGCTCTGATTGTTATGGGATGTCGAGTCCATTGTTGCAGACCAGCACAAAAAAGTCGCTATAGCGTCACGCGATGATACCGATTGAGAAAATCGGTGCGATAACTGCGCCCGGGCGGCCACATCAGCGGGTGAGTGGCCACCTTGGGAGAAGGGGTAAAGATCAGAGCAGGGCGTGGATTTCGCTCAGGATCTGCTCGACCCACTGCTCGATGCGCGGATCGGTCTGGTCATATTGATTTGCATCGTCCAGCGCCAGCCCGACGAAGTGACGGCCATCGTCGATCAGTGCCTTGGAGGCATCGAATTCGTACCCTTCGTTGGGCCAGTAGCCCACCAGCTTGACCCCTTTGGGCACCAGCTGATCGTGCAGCATGCCGAGGGCATCCTGGAACCATTCGCCATAACCGAGCTGATCGCCGAGGCCAAACAGGGCCACGATACGTCCCTCCAGATGGAGATCGCCGATATCTTCCCAGCGGGACTCCCAGTCCTCCTGCAGCTCGCCGAAATCCCAGGTAGAGATGCCGAGGATCAGGATCTCGTAATCCTCCATCCGGCGCAGGGAGACATCCTTGATATTGTGAATATCCACCAGCTCGGGGCCGATGAGGGCGCGGATCTTCTCGGCAGCCATCTCGGTGTAACAGGTGGTGGAACCGTAAAACAGACCAATCTTCATCGCTCTTCTCTCTGTTGGCGCTTTCTCGCTTGCTTTTGGCGCCTTCTCGCTTGCTCGTGTGGACGACGCCATGTGGGCAACACGATGGGTAACGTAAGGGGAGGGGGCCAGTCTAGCAGATTGCCATTCGACCTTCACCGCCCGACAAGGGGCCTGGCAAAAGTGGCTTATCTTTCCAATGAAAGTGCCTTGTCTTTCCAAGGAGTTGGCGCGTTACAATGGGCCATCGATCCACTGATTGCAGCGCACCATGAGCAAGCCCGACCCCCATCCCCTGATTGAACCCTTCCTCGACGCCCTCTGGCTGGAGCGGGGATTGTCTGACAACACGGTCAGCTCCTATCGCAGCGATCTGGAGAAGTTCTCCCTCTGGCTCGATGAGCAGGGTAGCTCGCTGCTGCTGGCGGGGATGGACGAGATCCAGCACTACCTTGCCTGGCGGGTCGATCACCAGTTTGCGGCGAGCAGCACCGCCCGTTTCCTGTCGGCGCTGCGCCGTTTTTACCAGTATCTCAACCGCGAGAAGCTGCGCAGCGATGATCCGACCGTGCTGCTGGAGGGGCCCAAGCTGCCGAAAAAACTCCCCTCCGATTTAAGCGAAGCGGAAGTGGATGCCCTGCTGAGTGCGCCGCTGGTGGATGACCCGCTGGAGCTGCGGGACAAGGCGATGCTGGAGTTGCTCTATGCCACCGGGCTGCGGGTTTCCGAGCTGGTGGGGCTCACCGCCGAGCATGTCAGCCTGCGTCAGGGGCTGGTGCGGGTGGTAGGCAAGGGGAACAAGGAGCGGCTGGTGCCGATGGGCGAGGAGGCGATGCACTGGCTGGAGCGTTACTACCGGGAGGCTCGCACCCTGCTGCTGGGGGGCACCAGTTCGGACGTGGTGTTTCCCTCCAAACAGGCCCGTATGATGACCCGCCAGACCTTCTGGCACCGCATCAAGCTCTACGCGCAGCGGGCCGGGATCAACGGCGAGCTATCCCCCCATACCTTGCGCCACGCCTTTGCCACCCATCTGCTTAACCACGGCGCCGACTTGCGAGTGGTGCAGATGCTGCTGGGCCATGCGGATCTCTCCACCACCCAGATCTACACCCATGTGGCCAACGAGCGACTCAAGGTACTGCACGGTGAGCACCACCCCAGAGCCTGAGTGCTTGGCCTCCCAAAAACAAAAAACCGCCAGCAGGCGGTTTTTTTGGCATTACACGACAGGAGGTGGCGTTTATTTCCCCTGTTGGGATTTGAGCAGATCGCGGATCTCGGTCAGCAGCTCCTGATCCTTGGTCGGGCCTGCCGGTGCGGCGGCTTCCTCTTCCTGCTTCTTCTTGAGGGTGTTGATGGCTTTGAGCCCCATGAAGATGGCGAAGGAGATGATCAGAAAGTCGATGATGGTCTGGATGAATTTGCCATAAGCGATGACCACGGCCGGGGTGCTGCCCTCTGCAGCCTTCAGGGTGACCGCCAGGTCGCTGAAGTCCACGCCACCGAGGATCAGGCCGATGGGCGGCATGATCACGTCACCGACAAAGGAGGAGACAATTTTGCCGAAGGCAGCACCGATGATGATACCGACCGCCATGTCGATGACGTTGCCGCGGGCGGCAAAGGCTTTGAACTCTTGAATCAGACTCATTATTTCCTCCGAAATTAAACAAGATAGCGCGTTGATGCCCCTTGCCAAAGGGCGAACTCTTGTCAGGAAAACAGAGGCGAAGCCGCGTTATTCCTGTCGTCCTGACTAGCTTGCGGGCGTTATGAGTCCTTGGCAATCGGAGGGAATCATTTTTTTGGTACAAAGTGATATTAATTTTTTGGTAAGTAGCAGGTTGAATAATGAGCTGTGCTGCTGTAGTTTGCTTGGTCGATTCATTCATACCACGTGAGTAAACAAGTGAAGTATTTACTACTGGGAATGATGCTTTTGTGCACATTTGCTGCCAGAGCGGGGATGGATACCCAAGCCTTGAAACAGACCATCACGGCCCGACTGGGGGTGCCCGTCTATCTGGTTGAACCGACCCCGATTGCGGGGTTGTATATGCTGGGCACCTCCCAGGGGGTGCTCTACAGCGATGCCAAAGGGGACTATGTGGTGCAGGGGATCATGCTGGATATGACCCGTGACATGAAGAACCTGACCATCTCTGGCATGCGTGAGCAGCGCCGACTGGGCCTGGCTCAGGTGGCCCATACACCCATTGTGCTCAAGGCCCGGGATGAGCGTCACCGGGTGGCGCTGTTTCTCGGCGAACAGGATGCGGCACGCCGTCAGCTCTCCGCCACACTGCAACAGTTGCAGGCATCCGGTGTGAGCGTCGAGCTCTATCCCGTCATTGATCATGCCGAACGGGCGGCGGACTGGTGCAGCGACCCCCTGCTGCAAAATGATCCGTTAAAAGCCTATTTGCCTCAAACGGCATGTAGTGAGACCCTTATCCAAAATATTGGCCTGAGCCAATGGTTGGGGGTCAAGGTACTGCCGGCCTGGGTCTCCTCTGACGGGGATCTGGTGCGCGGGTATCAGAGCCCCGAACAGCTGCTCAAGATACTGGATCATATTGATGTCCCTGCAAATCCGTCGTCGTCCGCGAGTTGATGATTCCCATCTGCCTGCCACCCTGCATCCCCTGCTTCGCCAAATCTTCGCCAGCCGTGGCGTAGATGATCCCGCCCTGCTGGAGCGCAGCGCCAGCCAGCTGTTGCCGCCCCAGCGCCTCTATGGCATGGAGCAGGCGGTGCCGCTGCTGGCGGATGCCCTGACTGCCCAGAAACGGATCCTCATCGTCGGTGACTTCGATTGCGACGGCGCCACCAGCTCGGCCCTGTGCGTGCTGGCGCTGCGCGCCATGGGCGGTCGCCACATCGATTTTCTGGTGCCCAACCGCTTCGAGTTCGGCTACGGCCTCACCCCCGAAATTGTCGAGCTGGCGGTGGCCCGTGGCGCCGAGTTCCTGATCACGGTGGATAACGGTATCTCCAGCATCGCCGGGGTGGCGGCGGCCAAGGCGGCGGGCATGCAGGTACTGGTTACCGATCACCATTTGCCGGGTCAGGAGCTGCCTGACGCCGATGCCATCGTCAACCCGAACCAGCATGGCTGCGATTTCCCCTCCAAGTCGCTGGCCGGGGTGGGGGTGGCCTTCTATCTGATGGCGGCTCTCAACACCCACCTGCGCCAGCTCGGTTGGTATGAGCGGCAAGGGCTGCGCGCCCCCAATGTGGCGGATTATCTCGATCTGGTGGCGCTTGGCTCGGTGGCTGACGTGGTGGCGCTCGATGGCAACAACCGCATTCTGGTCCATCAGGGCTTGCAGCGGATCCGGGCCGGTCGCTGTCGCCCGGGCATTCAGGCGCTGGTGGATGTGTCGGGCCGCGATGGTCGCCGCCTCACCGCCGCTGACCTCGGTTTTGCGCTGGGGCCGCGCCTCAACGCGGTGGGCCGCCTCGATGACATGTCGCTCGGGGTCGCCTGTTTGCTGAGCGATGATCTCAATCTGGCGCGCCAGCTCGCCTCCGAGATGGACAGCCTCAATCAGGAGCGCAAGGAGATCGAGCAGGGGATGCAGCAGGAGGCGCTCGCCACTCTGGAGCAGATCCGTTTTCGCGATGGCGAGGTGCCGTCGGGCATAGTGCTGCACCGCAACGAATGGCATCAGGGGGTGGTGGGGCTGGTGGCCTCCAAGGTGAAGGAGAAGTACTACCGCCCGGTCATCGCCTTTGCCGAGAGCAGCGAGACCGAGCTCAAGGGCTCCGGCCGCTCCATCCCCGGGGTGCACCTGCGCGATGCGCTGGAACTGCTCGATACCCGCCACCCCGGTTTGATGGGCAAGTTTGGCGGCCACGCCATGGCGGCGGGGCTGACCCTGCCCAAGGCCAATATCGAGGCCTTTGGTCGGGCGTTTGAGGCGGTCATCAGCGAGCTGGTGACCCCTGAGCTCTTGACCGGGGTGCTGCTCACCGACGGCGAGCTGCTGCCGGACGAGCTAAATCTCGAGCTGGCGGAGTTGATTCGCGCCTCCGGCCCTTGGGGTCAGGCCTTCCCCGAGCCGCTATTTGACGGCGAATTCGTGCTGGTGCAGCAGCGGCTGGTGGGGGAGAAGCACCTCAAGATGATGCTGACTACCGATTCCGGCTATGCGGTGGATGCCATCGCCTTCGGGGTCGATCTCAAGCGCTGGCCCGATGCCTCGGTCAAGCGGGTGCGGCTGGTCTATCGGCTCGATGTCAACGAGTGGCGCGGCAACCGCAGCGTGCAACTGCTGGTGGAGCATCTGGAAGCCGCTGGTGGTTAAGCCACGTCCCTGTACATGATAAAAAACGAGGCGCCTGCGGGCGCCTCGTTGTTTATCGGGGATTGCGGATTGGCGTTACAGCTCGCGGGCCCAGGGGTGAGCCTTGGGGCGCAGCGCCAGCGCCAGACCCAGCAGCAGCACGGTCAGACCGTAGAGGGGCCAGCTGCCAAAGCGCATGTAGGGGGTCTCGCCGTGGGCGGGACGCACCTCGCTGCGCAGCACGCCCGCTTCAAACTGCGGGATCTGGCCGATGATGCTGCCGTCGATGTCGGTAACGATGGTGATGCCGGTATTGGTATCCCGTAGCAGCGGACGAGCTAGCTCCAGCGCGCGCATCCGGGCGATCTCCATATGTTGCCAAGGGCCGATGCTGGTGCCGAACCAGGCGTCGTTGGAGACGGTCAGCAGGAAGTCGGTATCGGTATTGACGTTGCGGCGCACCTCTTCCGGGAAGATGATCTCGTAGCAGATGGCGGCGGCAAACTTGAGCCCCTTGGCGATCAGGTTTGTCTGTACTTCGTCACCCCGGCTGAAAGAGGACATCGGCAGGTTGAAGAAGGGGGCGATGGGGCGCAACAGATCTTCAAACGGCACGAACTCGCCGATGGGCAGCAGGTGGTACTTGTTGTAGCGGTTGGAGTGGTTGTAGAAGTAGGACTCCTTGCCATCCGCATCCTGCACCCCCATGCCGAGCACGGTATTGTAGAAGCGCTGTTGCTGCTCGTCGTAGTGAATGATCCCGGCCAGCAGGCCGGTATCGTTCACCTTCATCGCCTTGTCCAGATTCTCCAGATAGGGGCCCATCGCCTTCTCGATGGCCGGGATCGCCGACTCCGGCCAGATGATGATGTCAGCATCCTGATTCTCGCGGCTCAAGTCCTGATAGGTGCGCACCGTGGGGGCCAGCGCCTCCGGATCCCATTTGAGGGATTGGGCGATATTGCCCTGCACCAGTGCCACCTTGACCGGCTCGCCACGGGTCACCCAGTTGAGCTGCATCAGACCGTGGGCACCGGCCACCAGCAGGGCAGGCACCGCCAGCCAGAGCGGGGAGCGGGACTTCCACACCAGCCAGATAGCGGAGGCGGACAGCAACAGGGCGAGGGTGATGCCCTGCACCCCGAGAATGGGGGCAAAGCCCTTGAGGGGGCCGTCGATCTGGCTGTAACCAAACCAGAGCCAGGGGAAGCCGGTCATCACCCAGCCGCGCAGCCAGTCAGCGACCAACCAGAGGGCCGGGAAGGCGAGCAGCCAGCGGCTCCAGTGACGGCCGCCAAAGAAGCGGGCAAAGACCCAGCAGGCGAGCGTCGGGTAGAGTGCCAGATAGGCGGAGAGCCCGGCCAGCAGGACGAAGGCGACCGGCAGCGGGATGCCGCCAAACTCGGTCATGCTGACATGGATCCACCACAGCCCCGGCAAAAAGAGTCCCATGGCGTAGCCAAAACCGCGCCAGGCAGCCTGTTTCGGCGTGGCTTTGTCCATCAGGGCGTAGAGGCCAAGCAGGGAGGGGATCACCAGCGGCCAGTAGCCGAAGGGGGAGAAGGCCAGCACGGCGATGGCACCAGAGGCCAATGCACTGAGGCTTAACAGAATTTTGGAAGTAATAGGGGATAATCTCACGGGCGATGGTGCTCGTCTTGGTGTGCAACTGGGGTCGAATGGCCGGTATCTTAACCTGTAAGCGGGGCAACGGCGAGCCTCGATGCCGGTGGCAGAGAGCACAACGCCCCGAGGTCGGGGCGTTGTTTCACACATCGAGCGGATCTGCTTATTGCGGCTCGGATTGCGCCGCCGCGTGGTGCTCGGGGATCTTCACCTGCAGTTGCTGCAGACGGCGCCGGTCGGCATGCATCACCTTGAACAGGTAGCCGTCCAGCTCGATCTCCTCGCCCTTCTTGGGCAGGTGGCTGAAGGCGTGCATTACCAGACCACCCACCGTATCCACCTCTTCATCGCTGAATTTGGTGCCGAAGAAGTCGTTGAAATCCTCGATCTCGGTCAGGGCGCTGATGGAGAAGACCCGCTTGCTGAGGCGGCGGATTTCGTCCGGCTCATCCTCGATGTCGTCAAACTCGTCGTCGATCTCGCCAACGATCAGTTCCAGTATGTCTTCGATGGTCACCAGACCGGAGACGCCACCAAATTCGTCGACCACAATGGCCATGTGGTAGCGCTCTTCACGGAACTCCTTGAGCAGACGGTCAACCCGTTTGCTTTCCGGCACGATCACCGTGGGGCGCAAGATTTTCTCGAGCTGCAGCGGCTCGCTGGCGTGATGGCCGCCAAACCCGAAGGGGAGCAGATCCTTGGCGAGCAGAATGCCCTCCACATGATCCTTGTCCTCGTTGATCACCGGGAAGCGGGAGTGGCCGGACTCGATGATCACCGGCAGGATTGCATCCACCGGTTGGGACTTCTCGATGGTCACCATCTGGGAGCGGGGGATCATGATATCGCGCACGCGAAGATCGGCGATCTCCAGCACCCCCTCGATCATGTCCTTGGTGTCCTGATCGATGAGGTCGCGCTCTTCGGCATCGGCTATCACGTCTACCAAATCATTGCGGTCTTTTGGCTCGCCCTGGAAGAGTTGGCTGAGTTTGTCGAGCCAGGTTTTCTTCGGCGAGCCGGTACTAGGGTGATCGTCGGTCATTTTCTCTCTTGGTTACTCGTATGAACACACTTGAAATAGTTCGGGTTATATAAGGATGGCCATCTGCTGTTTCAAGACGATGACCATCCGGTTCTTTACTCTTCGTCGTTCAGATAAGGGTCGGCAAAACCTAGCTCTTGCATGATGTCGCGCTCAAGCGCTTCCATCTCTTCGGCTTCCTCATCCTCGATATGGTCATAACCTAGCAGATGCAGACTGCCGTGCACAACCATGTGGGCCCAGTGGGCCATCAGGGGCTTGCCCTGCTCCTCGGCCTCGCGCTCTACCACCTGACGGCAGATCACCAGATCGCCCAGCAGGGGCAGCTCCAGACCGGGTGGCGCCTCGAACGGGAAGGAGAGCACGTTGGTGGGCTTGTCCTTGCCGCGATATGTAAGGTTGAGCTCGTTGCTCTCCGCCTCGTCGACGATGCGCACCGTCACTTCTGCCTCCTGCTGGAAGCCGAGAATGGTGCCGTCGAGCCAGCCCTGCAACTGGGCTTCGGTGGGCAGGCCGTCAGTGCTGGCGCTGGCCAGCTGCAGATCCAGGGTTACGCTCATTGTTCACTCTCTTTGCCGATGCTCTCTTTCCCAAAAATGGGGGCTGCTTTTTCCGCTGCCTGTTTGGCATCGAATGCCTCGTAAGCCTGCACGATGCGGGCCACCACCGGGTGGCGCACCACGTCTTTGGACTCGAAGAAGTTGAACGACAGACCATCGACCCCTGGCAGCACTTCCAGCGCGTGGCGCAGGCCGGATTTGGCGTTGCGCGGCAGGTCTACCTGGGTGATGTCGCCGGTGACCACGGCCTTGGAGTTGAAGCCGATCCGGGTCAGGAACATTTTCATCTGCTCGGTGGTGGTGTTCTGGGCCTCATCGAGAATGATAAAGGCGTCATTGAGGGTTCTTCCGCGCATATAGGCGAGCGGCGCCACCTCGATGATGTTGCGCTCCATCAGCTTCTCGACCCGCTCAAAGCCCAGCATCTCGAACAGGGCGTCGTAGAGCGGGCGCAGGTAAGGATCCACCTTCTGGGAGAGATCGCCAGGCAGGAAGCCCAGCTTCTCGCCCGCTTCCACCGCCGGACGAGTCAGCAGAATGCGGCGAATTTCCTGACGCTCCAGCGCATCCACTGCTGCCGCGACCGCCAGATAGGTCTTGCCGGTACCGGCCGGGCCGATGCCGAAGCAGATATCGTGGCGCACGATATTGGCAATGTACTGGGCCTGATTTGGGCTGCGTGGCTTGATGAGACCGCGCTTGGTCTTGACCGTCACCTCCTTGCCATAGGGGATGCTCGGCGCCGGTTCGTCATCCTGCTCCAGCACCCGCGACTCCTGAATGGCCAGATGGACCATGTCGGGAGTGATGTCGGTCACCTTGCCACCCTTGAGGGGCTGGGTTTCCACATAGAGGTGCTTGAGGATGACGGCGGCGGCATCCAGCTGGGCCGGTTTGCCCACCAGCTGGAAGTGGCTGTCACGGTAGCTGATCTCGACGCCGAGGCGGCGCTCCAGCTGCTTGATGTTGTCATCGAAGGGGCCGCACAGGCTGGCAAGGCGCTGGTTGTCGGCGGGCTCCAGATGCAGATTCAGGGTCGAGATGTGTCGGCTCAAAATATCCTCGTCTCAAGGCGCTCCCCATCCGCCGGGCGAATGGGGAGGAGGGGATTAATGGGGTGTGAAGGCGGCCACGCCCAGCTCGTCCGGTACGTTATCCGGGCGGTTGGATTTAACCGGGATTTCGCTCTGGGCGGGGGTAAACGCGGCTACTCCGAGTTCGTCCGGTACGTTATCCGGGCGACGGGCCAGGATTTCGCTCGGGGCGGTGGCGATCCGCAGGTTCATCTCGCTCTCGCCGCGGATGAACTTGCCGCGCAGGGAGTTGGGACGCACCTCGGTGATCTCCACGTCGGCAAAGCCGCCGATCAGGGTGTGCTGGCCTTCTAAGTTGACCACCCGGTTGTTCTCGGTGCGACCACACAGCTGCATCGGGTCGAGCTTGGAGGGCCCTTCCACCAGGATGCGCTGGGTGGTGCCCAGCATGGCGCGGCCAATCTGCATCGCCTGGTTGTTGATGACGTGCTGCAGGCGAGCCAGACGGGCTTTCTTCACTTCCATGTCGACATCGTCAGGCATGTCGGCGGCCGGGGTGCCCGGGCGCGGGCTGAAGATGAAGCTGAAGCTCATGTCGAAACCCACATCCTCGATCAGCTTCATGGTCGCTTCAAAGTCTTCGTCCGTCTCATTCGGGAAGCCAACGATGAAGTCGGAGCTGATGGTGATGTCGGGACGGGCGGCACGCAGGCGACGGATCTTGGATTTGTACTCCAGGATGGTGTGCGGGCGCTTCATCATGGTCAGGATGCGGTCGGAGCCGCTCTGCACCGGCAGGTGCAGGAAGCTGACCACTTCCGGGGTATCTTTGTAGACTTCGATGATGTCGTCGGTGAATTCGATCGGGTGGCTGGTGGTGTAGCGAATGCGATCGATACCGTCGATGGCGGCCACCAGACGCAGCAACTCGGCGAAGGTGCAGATGCCGCCATCAAAGGTCGGACCGCGGTAGGCGTTGACGTTCTGGCCGAGCAGATTCACTTCGCGCACGCCCTGCTGGGCGAGCTGGGCGATTTCATAGAGCACGTCGTCCAGCGGACGGCTCACCTCTTCACCGCGGGTGTAGGGCACCACGCAGTAAGTACAGTATTTGGAGCAGCCTTCCATGATGGAGACGAACGCTGTAGCCCCTTCGGCGCGCGGTTCGGGCAGGCTGTCGAATTTTTCGATCTCGGGGAAGGCGATATCAACCTGGGCACCACGGCCCTCTTGCACTTCCTTGATCATGGCGGGCAGGCGATGCAGGGTCTGCGGGCCGAACACGATATCCACATAGGGAGCGCGCTGGCGAATCGCATCGCCCTCCTGAGAGGCAACGCAGCCACCCACGCCGATCACCAGACCGGGCTTTTTGGCCTTGAGCTTTTTCCAGCGTCCCAGCTGGTGGAACACCTTCTCCTGCGCTTTTTCGCGGATGGAGCAGGTATTGAGCAGCAAGACATCTGCCTCTTCGGGCTCTTCGGTAAGCGTGTAGCCATTGCTGGCATCCAACAGGTCGGCCATTTTGGACGAGTCATACTCGTTCATCTGGCAACCCCAGGTTTTAATGTGAAGTTTCTTGCTCATTGCTTCTCTTGACTTGTTTTGAAATCGGCATGGTCAAAGGACCGCGCATTTTACTCCGCAATCTGGATACTGCCTAGCTAATATCCAGCTGGCAATGGTGCTCACCCGATACCTGTTGCCAGCAAGCTCAATAAGCTTTCTCCTTGATTTGACGCAGCAATTCCCCATTTGCCTCACTGTTTATCAGGCGACCTTGCGCTATCATGCAGCCATCCGGTTCACGTCCGGGCGCTGTCGCCGGACGCACCCTTTCAGGAATACATGTATGGAACAGTGTGATATCGCCATCGTCGGCGCCGGCATGGTGGGCGCCGCCACCGCCTGCCTGTTGGCGGCTCAGGGCCTCTCGGTACGGGTCATCGAGACGCAACTGCCGGAGCATTACGCGCCGGAGCAGCCGCTGGATCTGCGGGTCTCCGCCATCAGTCAGGCCTCGGTGGCGCTGCTGGAGCAGGCCGGTGCCTGGCACCATCTGCAGCAGATGCGGCTGTGCCCCTACCGTCGGCTGGAAACCTGGGAGCTGGATGGCTTTGCTACCCGCTTCAACGCCGCCGATCTCGGCCTGCCCCAGCTCGGCTACATCATCGAGAACCGGCTGGTACAGCTCGCCCTGCTCAAGCGGATGGAGGATTTCCCCACCATCCAGACCCACACCCCGGCGGCGGTGACCAGCCTGCGCCAGAGCTCGGATGAAGCTGTGCTGACTCTGGATGACGGCAGCGAGCTGGCCGCCCGCTGGGTGCTGGCTTGCGACGGCGCCGAATCCCACACCCGCAAGTTGGCCGGTATTGGCGTATCGCGCTTCGAGTACCGCCAGCACTGCATGCTGATCAATATCGACACCGACTTTGCGCAGGAAGATATCACCTGGCAGCAGTTCACCCCGAGCGGCCCGCGCGCCTTCCTGCCGCTGCCTGGCCAGCACGGCTCCCTGGTGTGGTATGACAGCCCGGCCCGGATCCGGGCGCTGGCAGCCATGAGCAACGAAGGGCTTGCCGCCGAGGTGCGCCGCCACTTCCCAAGCCGGCTCGGCGGGTTCACCGTCACCGGCAAGGGGAGTTTCCCGCTGGTGCGCCGCCACGCCAACGACTATCACGCCGGTCGGGTGGTGCTGCTTGGCGATGCTGCCCACACCATCAACCCGCTGGCGGGGCAGGGGGTCAACCTTGGCTTCAAGGATGTGGCCTGCTGGACCGATCTGCTGCAAGGAGCTGGCGCCGACTGGCATCAACTGGCGTTGGCCGACCGTTACGAGCGGCACCGTCGTCCCGACAACCTGCTGATGCAGTCGGGGATGGATCTCTTCTATGGGGTGTTCAGCAACGAGATTGGCCCCCTTAAGCTGGCCCGCAATCTGGCTCTCAATCTGGCGGATAAAGCTGGCCCCTTAAAGGAGATGGCACTGCGCTATGCACTGGGGCTGGTTTGACAGGTAGAAACCAGATAGCACGGGCTGAATGCGCGAAGGAGCAAAGGTGATGAACAAGGCACTGCTGGTGATCGATTTTATCAACGATATTGCCCATCCCGACGGGCGCATTGCCGCCTCTGCAGCCCATGTGCTGGAGCAGGATACTGTTGCGCATGCCAATCAGGCGCTGGCCCATGCCCGCGCCAACGGCTGGCTGGTCGTGCTGATCAAGGTGGGCTTTGACGGCGGCTATCTGCTGCAACCCAAGGGGTCTCCCATGTTTGGTCGCGCTCACCAGTTGGGGGCGCTCTCTTTGGCTGACAGCGGCACCGACTTTCATCCGGATCTGGATGTGCAACCCGGTGATCTGGTGCTGGCCAAGCCCAGGGTCAGCCCCTTCTATGGCACGGCGCTGGAGCCTGCTCTGCGGGCCAATCACATCGACCACCTCTATTTGTGCGGGGTGAGCACCAGCTGGGCCATTCAGGCTGCGACGCGGGATGGCCACGATCGCGACTACGCCATCACCATTCTGGAGGATGCTTGCGCCGCCGCAGATGCCATCGAGCATCACACCTCGCTGCGGATGCTGGGTCGCATCGCCGAGATCATCAAGGTGTCCCAGCTGGCTTGATCCTTAACGCAGGCTGCGCTCGATCACCGTTTTGAGATTGACCCTGCGGCCCCCTGTCGGGCCGCAGCGCTTTTGGGCAACATGATTGTCAGGCAAGATAGTGCTCACATGGATAGCAACAAGGATGGACAGATGCGTTATCAGGGACGGATCGCGAGCTGGAACGAGGCGCGCGGCTTTGGATTTATCACTCCGGAGCAAGAGGGCACCGAGCAGACAACCAATGGATCACGCAGTGCAGGGCTGTTTGTGCATGTCACGGCGCTGCAATCAGATGGCCGCGTGCCCGAGCCGGGGGAGCGCGTCACCTATCTGATCGGCAGTGGTCAGGATGGCAAGCCGAGGGCGCTACAGGTGTTTTTCCCCGAGCGGCCGCTCACGTTGGCGGATGCAGGGCCATCGGCCGCGTCATTTTCTGCATCATCATCAGCAGCAAGATCAGCAACACCATCAGCAACACCATCGGCAACTCCATCATGGCGGGCGGCAAGTCAGCCGCCACGATCCACCGCGACCAGAGAGCGAAGTAACCCCTATCGGCGCCGCAAGAGCAGCTGGCGCGGCAAACTGATCCCCCTGCTGGTGCTCGCCGGTCTCTTTTCCATCTATTCCCGCTTCTCGGCCGAGTCGATGGCGCCCTTGCCGACCCCCTCTGTTAGCAGCGGTGGCAGCAGTTTCAGTGAAGTCTCATCGCAACCGGCTCAACGCTACCAGTGTGATGGCCGGCAGCATTGTTCCCAGATGACCTCCTGCGAGGAGGCAACCTGGTTTTTGCAAAACTGCCCGAATACCAAAATGGACGGAGAGGGAGATGGCATCCCCTGTGAAAATCAGTGGTGTGGGCATTAAATGTTACTTATCAGTCAAATACATTCATAACCTGTTCTTGTTATCCGGTGCGGGGGCGCTGGCCTGAAACCTTGCCGGATGGGGCCTATCGATGAATGGTCTCAGTTGGCCAAGTGGTTATTGGGTGCTTTACTCTAACTGCTGATGCAACTGTTAATAGATGGCGATGCGCCACGTTTGCCACAGGATGGCCACTATGGTGGATGAAAGAGAGAAGCCTCGGAGCCAGTTTGCCGAGCGATCCCATTATCTGGCCGCGCTGCTGGATTCGCTGGAGGATCAGATCTCGGTGATCGATCGGGATGGGGTGATCCATTACACCAATCTCGCCTGGGATCTGTTTGCCGAGCAAAACGGCATGCCCAAAGGGTATGACTGGATCGGGGTCAACTATACGGAGGTCTGTGACCGCACCGATGAGCCGTTAGCCCAGAGTGCCGTGGAGGGGATCCGCCGGGTGTTGCGCCGTATTCAGGAGAAGTTCTGTCTGGAGTACCCCTGCCACAGCCCGGATACCCAGCGCTGGTTTATGATGCGGGTGGCCCCTGTGGTCGGCATTGACACCGAGTTTTATGCCATCGCTCATACCAATATCACCGAGCGCAAGCTGCTGGAGCTGGAGGTGGCCAGCCTCTCCCAACATGATCCCCTGACCGGACTGGCCAATCGGCGGCTGTTCAACAGTTTTCTGCATAACGAGTGGCGCCGCAGCATGCGTGAACATACCCCGCTCTCCCTCATCATGCTGGATCTCGATAACTTCAAGGCGTGCAACGATCACTTCGGCCATCAGGTTGGAGATGATCTCTTGCGGCAGGTGGGTCACCTGCTCAACGCCTTTTGCCAGCGGCCTGCGGATCTGCCAAGCCGGTTCGGGGGCGATGAATTTGCGGTGGTCCTCGGCAATACCGGCAAGGAGGCAGCCTTGAGGATGGGGGAGGCGATTCGCCTCGGGATCAAGGAGTTGAGTATGAATGAGCTGGGCGATGCCCGGCTCAGCGCCAGTATCGGCATTGCTACCCAGCTCCCGGAGCGGGTGCTGATCTCGGAAGATGAGCTGCTGGCCGCAGCCGACATGGCTCTCTACACGGCCAAGAAGGAGGGGAAGAACCGTTGCCACAGCGTGGCTTGTCCCTCATTACCCAACCCTTGAGTGAAGGCCACATTCGATAATGGGACCGTGGCGAGGCTTTATCCCTTCTGACTCAGCCTGCTGAGGTGCGGGATGTGCCGCCATGACCAGCTGCAGGAATCGATCGCGAATGGGATCGGCAAACTCGGAATTCCAGACCAGACTGATTTCCCACTCTGACTTTGGCCCGGACAAGGGGTAGAGGGTGACGCCCTGGCCCGCGATAAAGCTGACGCTGCGTGGCAGTATGGCGTTGCCGATCCCGGCGGCCACCAACGCGACCAGTGTCTGTATATCCTCTGCTTCCTGGACTATGGCGGTCAGCCGGTTGGCGCCAAGGAAGCTGGCGATCTGCTGGCTCAGCCCAGGACAACGATGGCCGACCATTTGCAGCAGGGGCTGGTTGGCGAGGGCCCACTCAACGTCGAAGGTGGCCGGATCCGGCCCCGTCATCTGGCTGGGAACGGCCAGCACCAGCCGGTCGGTCAGCAATCTGTACTCTTGCAATTGAGGGGCCTGTGGTCTGCGCATGAAGCCCAGTTGCAACTGACCCGACAGTAGACGCTCATGCTGGGTGGCTGAGGTCATGTCCTGCATGTGTACCATCACATCGGGTACCTGCTGCTTGAAGCGGGCGACCAGCGAAGGAGCCAGCGCAAAGCTGGACAGCCCGAAGCCGATCTTGAGCCGACCGGCCACGCCGCTCGCCACCGCCAGTGCGTGACGTTCAAATTCCCTGCCGTGTTTGACCAGTGCGCTTGCCTGGGTGAGCAGCTGGGCGCCGAGCGCCGTCAGCTCGGCACCGTGGCGGCCCCGCTTGAACAGGGTGCAGCCCAGCGTCTGCTCCAGTCCCTGGATCTGCTTGGTGAGGGCCGGTTGGGTGATAAAGAGGCGGCTGGCCGCTTCCCGGTAGTTGGCGGTGTCGGCCAGCGTCACAAACGCCTGCAGTTGCCTCAAGTCGAATTTCATTCCAATTGGTTATCCAAAGTGGCGATTTATTGATTATAAATTATCTAATCGCCTTGTTCTAATGGCTTGGCAAGGGGGGCGCCTCCCTCCTCAGAACCGGAACAAGGAGCCATATCATGTCTACCCAACGCTATCTCTTTTTGATCAAGGGCACGCTGGTGCTGGCCCAGCCATTGGCGGCCCCGGAGACGGGGGAGCTGCTCGCCAGCCTGTTGCAACAGGGGTTTGTGGTCGGCCCCATGCAAGTGTGGGCTGGCAGTGCCGAGCAGGCGCTGTCCTGTTATGAGCGTGCCGCCCAGCAGCAGGCCTTTGCCGATGCGCTCTCTGGTGCTGCGCCCGAGCTGACGGGAGTATCGGCATGATTACCGGCATGAGTAGCAAACCGAGCGTTTGTATGAGCGGCACAAAAACCGTGGTGGTCGCCGCCCTGCTGCTCGATATGGACGGTACCCTGGTCTGCTCGACCGGTGATGTGGAGAAGGTGTGGCGGCTCTGGTGCCAGCATCATCAGCTGGCCCCCGAGCCGGTGCTGGCGATGTGCCACGGCATGCGCTCGCGGGAGGTGATCCGTGCGCTGGCCCCGCAACTGGATGTGGAGCGGGAGGCGGTGCGCCTTGACGAGCTGGAGATGGAACATACCGGCGGCGATGCCATCGCCGGAGCTGGCGAGTTGTTGCGCCGCTTGCCGCCCCAGAGCTGGGCCATCGTGACCTCCGCCAGTGAGCGGGTTGCTTGCCATCGCCTGAATTGTGCCGGTTTGCCGCTGCCCAACCTGCTGGTGGGGGCCGAAGCCGTGATCAATGGCAAACCCGATCCCGAACCCTATCTGCTGGGGGCCGAGCGGCTGGGCGTACCGCCCGCTCGCTGTCTGGTGTTCGAGGATGCACCGGCTGGTATCGAGAGCGCCCTGCGTGCAGGTTGCACCGTGGTGCAGGTAGGGGGCGATGCGCCGCTCAATCCGGCGGTGGTGGCGGTGATCCGCGACTGGCGCGAGGTGAAGGTGGAACTTGGAGAGACGTCCTTGCTGGTGACGTTGCCCGCCTGAGCGCCTAAGAGAATGAGCCGCGGCCACATATTGCGGCATGAGCCATCAGCGCTGCCTGCCGTAATAAAAACGCCCCCAAACTGCGGGGGTGTTTTGCTATCTCAACGGTTATTTGAAGACGCGAAAACGGGTTGCGTCGTCGATAAAGGTTTTCTCTCCGGCCGCTTGTTTGATGCTGCCAAAGGGCATCTGGGCGCGCAGCAGCCAGCTGGCGGGCAGGTTCCACTCCTTGCGTACCGCCTCGTCGATGAGTGGGTTGTAGTGCTGCAGGGATGCGCCGATCTTCTCCTGAGCCAGCGTCGTCCAGACCGCAAACTGGGCGATGCCGGTGGCATGTTCTGACCAGACGGGGAAGTTGTCGGCATACAGCGCGAATTTTTGCTGCAGATCCTTGATGACGTCGGTGTCCTCGAAGAACAGCACTGTGCCAAAGCCTGCGCGGAAGCTGCCATCCACCTTGGCCTCACTCTGGGCATAGGCTTCCGGCGGCACGATCTTTTTCAGCTCGGCTTTGACCATATCCCACAGCTTGTGGTGTTGGGCGCCAAACAGAATGACGGCGCGGGAGCTCTGGGAGTTGAAGGAGGAGGGGCTGTGCCTGATGGCATCCTGGATCAGGGCCGTCAGCTGTTCCGGCGTATGGGACACCTGGTCACCCAGGGCATAGATGGTACGACGTGCTTTGATCTGCTCGATAAACGGACTGCTCATAACATCTCCTTTGTTTGCCTGATAGTCATCTTCGGCGCTGGCAGCAAGGCCATCCGGCTCCAATCGCTCAAGTTATAGACTATACCACCCGATTATCTTCCGGTCGTTTACATGCAGTGGGTTCACTTTCAACCGAGGGTAAAAAACCGTCTGCAGGCGACCTGATTGATCGCCAGCAGACGGAGCTAGTTTAGCTGAACAGCAGGTAGGAGAGGGTCATGCAGCAGATGATGCCCGAGATGATGGGCACCGAGGTGCGCTTGATGATCTCGATAGGGTTGCTACCGGTGATCGAGGCGATGACGATGATCACGGCGGCGACCGGCGACATGGAGCGGATCAGGTTGGCAGTGAGCTGCATCGGCAGGGCCACCGCGACGCTGTTGACCCCTACCTTCTCGGTGATCTCGGGAATGATATTGATAAAGGAGTAGAAGACCGCCAGCCCGCTGCCGCTGATAAAGCCGATCAGCGCCGCCGTGCCGGAGAAGAAGAACATCAGGATGGAGCCGACTCCGTCGATGTGCTTCACGCTGTCCACCAGGGTATCGATGATGCCGATGGCTTTGAGCCCCTCCACCAGCATGCTGGCTGCCACGATGAGCGAGACCACCTGAGCCAGACCTGTGCCCATGCCGGTAAAGAAGATGGCGAACTCTTTGCTGGTCTCCTTGAGATTGCCTTTGCGCAGCAGCTCCACACCTATGGTGAGCAGCAGGCAGACGAAGGTGATCTCCACCAGCCCGAGCGAGATATGGGTAAAGCAGATGCCGAACAGCAGTACCAGCACCAGTGGCAGCACCGGAAAGAGGCCGTAGTAGGCGGGTGGCAGCCCGGTCGGCACGGCGAGCGATTCTTCTTTTTCTTCCAGTCCGCCGCGCGCCTGCTGTCGCTTGTCCATCGCCTTCTGCCAGAAGTAGTGCACCACCGCCATCAACGCCAGCGTCGGCAGCGAGATGGGGGCGTGGTAGGAGACGATGTACTCCACCAGCGGGATGCCCAGCTTCTGGGCGGCCAGCACGTTATCGGCCCCGAGCGGGCTGGGCATGATGGTGGCAGTGGTGGCGATGACGGCCCCGGCGGTGAGGGAGGACATGTTCGACGCCTTGAGCACCGGATAGAGGGTCGCCATCAGCAGCACCGCCAGACTGGCAGCGCTCGGCACTACCAAGGAGAGCAGGTTGCCCAAGAGGAAAATCACCGGTACCAGCAGGTAGGGGGAGCGGATGCGGCTCAAGGATGCGGCTCAAGGGGCGGGTGAGCAGCATGACGGTGACGTCGTTGGCACCGATGTGGCTCATGTAGCTGGAGAAGCCGAACAGCACCATGATGGTGAGGCCGACATTGCCCATCTGGCTGATGAAGATCTTCTTGATCTGGACAAAGGGGTCAAGCCAGCTGAGGCCACTGCTCTCGGCTGCAGGCAACAGCGGGTGGCCCAGTCCGACGGCGGCGAACATCAACAGCAGGCCTGCCGCGAACAGCACTATCTTGGCATCGTAGTTTTTGGCGATGAGATAGCCGCAGATGACCAGGATCAGGGTGCTGACAATTATTTCCAGCATGTTTCCAACACTCTCTTCTTGATGTGAATGGGCCAGCGAGCTGGCGGTTCGGGATCAGATGGCGCGGGCAAGGGTCTCCATGCACCAGGCTCTGAATCCGGGCACGTCGATATCGAGGCACACCTCGGCGTTGGGCACTCGCTTGAGCCGGTTGTTGATATCCACCGAGGTGGTGCCCAGGGTGTGTTCACCCCGTGTCTCGATGGCCACATGGCAGGCCCGGGTGATAAAGAGGTCGGGGCGCACCAGATAGGCAATGGCGCAGAGATCGTGCATCTTGAGCCCGGTCTGCATGCTGCCACCACGATAGTGGCCGAACAGGGCGTGGAGCATGGCGCCGGTGCGGTTGAGGGCGGGCAGCGCTGCAATCATCTCGCCGGTCAGGGTGGCTCGGCTGGTGACATCCAGCCCGCACATCACGATGGGCAGGCCGCTGCTGAAGACGATGTGGGCCGCTTCCGGATCCACGTAGATATTGAACTCGGCATTGGGGGTGTGGTTGCCCCGACCGGCCGAGCCGCCCATCAGCACGATCCGCGCGATCTTCTCCCGACACTCGGGGTGCAGGGTGAGCAGCAGGGCGATATTGGTCAGCGGCCCGATGGGCACCAGCGTCATGGGCTGTTTGCTGGCGAGCAGGGTGGCCTTCATGGCTTCGACGGCATGCTCCGGCAGCGGCTGTTGCCCTGGCTCGGCAAACTCGTAACCATCGAGGCCGGAGTGGCCGTGGATGTGGCTGGCATTGTCGAGGGGGCGCACCAGAGGCTGGCTGGCCCCCTGCGCCACTGGCACCTCTTTGTCGAAAAAGTGCAGCAGGCGCAGGGTGTTGCGGGTGGTCTTGCTGACATCGACATTGCCGGCGACCGTGGTGATGAGCGCCAGCTCGATCCCGGGATGAAACAGGGCGGCGGCGATGGCAACGGCATCATCGATGCCGGGGTCGGTATCCAGAATAATGGCGACAGGGTTCACGCTGTTCTCCTCGGTGTTAATCGGCTTGGCGGGCATCGGCGTGGGGCCAGCAGCAGATGAAAGGGTCGACAATCTCGCGGGTCAGGCCGTCGGTGAGGCCGAGATCGGTCAGATGGGGCCCCGCATTGCAGGCAAGGCAGGTTCCCTCAATGGCCTTGAAGACCCGGTAGGGGGGCTCCCACTCCACCACCTTGCCGCTCACTTCTCGCAGGGCGTGGAAGCTGGCGGCCAGCTCGCTGGCTGGCAGGTCGGAGAGCATACCCGCGATGGGCATGGCGACGTGGGCCAGTACCTTACCCTGCTGGACGACCGCCATGCCGCCTCCGCTGGCGATCAGGGTGTTGGCGGCCAGCATCATCTCTTGCGGGGCGCGCCCCAGCACCACCAGATTGTGGGAGTCGTGGGAGTAGCTGGTGGCGATGGCCCCTTGCAGCTCGCCCCACCCCTCCAGCAGCGCCAGCCGGGTGCCCGCCTGATGGCGGCCATGGCGGTGTTGCACCGAGATGAGGCTAAATCCCGCAGGCACAATCACCTGGCCATCCCGAACCTCAACCTCGGTTTCACTCCACTGGGTGAAGCGAGCCCCCTTGATGGTCTTGAAGCGGGCACGACCCGCAGCCAGCCCGGGCACCCGGATGACGAAGTCCTCCTGCGTGCGCAGGGGGATCTGCATGGTATCGCGCGGTGCCTGACAACCAGCGACAGGCTCGGAGGGTTTGAGAATGGCGCCATGGCGGGCGACCCGCTGGCCGCCGCTGTAGACGCAGAGCGGGTTAAGATCGGTGAGGTTGTCGAACACCACCAGGTCGGCGTTGCGGCCAGCGGCAATTAGCCCCAGATTGTTGCGCTGCAGGCGGATAGCGGCATTGAGGGTGGCCATCCGCAGCACGTCGGGCACCGCCAGCCCAAGCTCTGCCAGCAGTTTGACCAGCGCAATCATGCCCCCCTTCTCCAGTAGCATGTCGGGCGGCACATCGTCGGTACAGAGGGTGATTTGGGAGGAGAGGTGGGGCAGCTGTTTCAGCGCCGCGACGATCTCCGGCAGCAGATAGGGGTGGGAGCCGCGCAGCTGCAGGGTGAGGCCAGCCCGCAGCTTCTCCAGCGCATCGGCAGCCGAGGTGAGTTCGTGATCCGAGCTGACTCCGGCGGCCAGATAGGCCTGCAGCCGGTGACCACACAAGCCCCGGGCATGTCCCTCAATCAGGGCATTGCGCTGCAAACCGGCGTGCAGAATGCCGGTCATCCGCTCGCTGCCGTCCAGCACCCCCTGCATGTCCATCACCTCGGCGATCCCCGCCACCTCCGGCCACTCCAGCATGGTGGCCATCTCGGGACCGTGGAAGTCGGCGCCCGACATCTCGAGACCCGGCGTCGAGGGAACGCTGGAGGGGGCGGCGCAGATGACCCGCAGCGGCAGATTGCGGCTGGCGTCGATGGCATAGCGCACCCCCGCAAGCCCGAGCACATTGGCCAGCTCGTGGGGATCCCAAAAGATGGTGGTGGTGCCCTGCGCGACCACCACATCGGCGTAGCGCTCCGGCGTCAGGTGGGAGCTCTCCACATGGACATGGCTGTCGATAAGACCGGGCGAGAGATAGGCGCCAGCCAGATCGTGGGTCTCGCTTGCCTGCTGGAAGGTACCGATCGGATGGACGCTGGCGATCAGCGGGCCGACCAGCCCAACGTCGACGGGGCGGATCTCACCGGTCACCATGTCGATCAGGTTGGCGTTGGTCAGCTGCAGATCGAAGGGGGCTTCGCCGAGGGCCGCCTGCACGGCGCGGCGGCGCAAGTTGAGGGATGCATCTTGTTCACACATGAAGGAGATGGCCTGACAAGGGGAATAATGGGCCCACTTTAGGGAGGGGATTGGCTCGTGCATAGCGCAAAGAATTTATAACTGGATAAGAAAGGGTTATGCTGCTGCAAACGTTTTTCTCCGGTTGTCTCCTCCATGTCTGAACCCTGGCGCCGTCTGCCTGCGCTCTCTCTCAAGCAGATCCAGTATTTTGTCACTCTGGCCCAGCTGCGCCACTTTACCGAAACGGCCAATCAGATGGCCATCAGCCAGCCCGCCCTGAGCAGTGCCCTGCGCCAGATTGAATCTGTGCTTGGCGGCAAACTGTTTCACCGCACCGCGCAGGCGGTCACCCTGACCGAACAGGGGGAGGCGATCCTGCCTCACGCCAAGGGGCTGCTCAATGTGGCTCACGCCGCTTTTGCTGACATGCGGCAGGTGATGGCCGAAGGGGGCGATGGCTCCCTGCGCATTGGTCTGATACCGTCGGCCTGTGCCCTGATGTTTCCTCTGGCGGCCGCCCGTCTGCAGCAGCAGTTCCCGGGATTGCGGGTCGAGTTTCAGGATCACACCAACGATGGTCTGTTGCAGGCGCTGGCCGAGGGGGCGCTGGATGCGGGGATTGGCGTGCTGGATGGCGAGTTACCTGATTCGCTGGAGGTTACGCCGCTGCTGGACGATGCGCTGGTGGCGGTGGTCAACCGGCAAGATCAGCTGGCAACGGAGGCGGTGCTCTGCTGGCAGCAGCTGGCTCACCGCGATATCGCCCTGTTTGCCAGAGGTAACGTCAGCCGACAGGTCAACGGGCTGGCCCAGAGCCAGTTGCCGGGACTCAAGCCCAGATACACCACCGACTATGTCGAGACCCTGCACGGTTTGGTGCGTTCGGGGTTAGCCATCGCCATCCTGCCCAGACTCTATACTGCCCATCTCTGTGATCCCCAGCTCAAGGTCGTGGCGCTGCATGAACCGGTGCTGAGCCGCACCCTGGCTCTGATGTGGGCTAAGGGACTCTCCCGGTCGACCCGCATCGACGAGGGGCGCGCCCTGCTGCGCAGCACCATCATCGAGCAGCTGAACAGCCAGCCCAGCTGAGATTGCGCTCGCAAGCCCCGTGCAGGTGACAGGAGCTGTCCGAACGCCAGCAGTCTGGGTGGGGCTGCGACAGTCTCCTGGCCCTGCCGAGGGACGCGCCATTGCTGTGAAATGGAAATTTTCTTGTGGTTATTCAATCGATTGAATTCGAGCTTGCCAGTCACGCTCATTGCCGGGCTTCAACTGATTGTCTACTTGCCGCCAGCCCCCCACTGGTTTGCTGCCTGCCGGTTTGTATAGTGCAGAGGAAATTAATCAGGTTTGACAGGAGTACCCATGGAGATGAATACGCGTGGCATCGGCGCTCTGGCTCTGCTGGGGGCGTTATTGCTGGGCAGCACGGCAGCCCACGGTTCGGAAACCCTCAACACCATTCTCGGTGGCGGGGCGGGCGGGGTGGCGGGCACCATGATCGGCAAGGAGCTGGGGGGTGATACCGGCGCGTTGGTGGGGGCTGCGTTGGGCGGCGCTGCTGGTGGCGCGGCGACGGCCAATAAGGGTAACAAGAATGAAGCGGCCCTTGGCGGCGCGGTGGGGGCGCTGGGCGGTGCCGCTATCGGCAAGAGTGTCGGCGGTGATACCGGTCAACTGATCGGCGCCGGGGTCGGCGGGGCGGGTGGTTCGGCCATCGGCGCCAAAACCGGCGATGGTCACAAGAGTCAGGATCGCTATTACGATGACGACGATGATCATCACCATCACAAACACCACAAGAAGCACAAAAAGCATAAGAAGCACAGATGGCACGACGACGATTGATGCGTGCGCAGTGAATGCGGAAGATGCAAAACGGGGTCTGTTGGCCCCGTTTTGCATGGTCTGGTCACCTGATTTTGCGGTTACCAGCGCGCGCGGTCACACCAGCCGGTGCTGGCGGCGACCGGCGGCAAAGGCGTTGATGTTGTCGATCAGCTGATCGGCGAGACGTTGCATCGACTCCTCACTGGCCCACGCCACATGAGGGGTCAGAATGAAGTGCGGGTATTGCAGCGCCTTCATCAAGGGATGGTCGGGGGGCGGCGGCTCGACGCTCGCCACATCGAAACCGGCGCCGCCGAGCCGACCGTTGGCCAGCGCTTGCAGCAGCGCCTCTTCATCCACCAGACCACCCCGGCCGACGTTGATCAGCAAAGCGCCCGGTTTCATCAGATCCAGCTCCCGCTCGCCAATCAGGTTGTGGGTGTAGGGGGTGAGCGGGCAGTGCAGGCTGATGACGTCTGAACTTTGCAGCAACTCGTCGAGTGGCAGACGATCCTCGTCGTGGCTGGCGCCGACCTGACTCTGGGCGTAGCGCACCGTCATCCCCATCCCTTTGGCCCGCTCGCCGAGCGCCTGACCGAGCGTCCCCTTGCCGATGATGCCGAGCTGCTTGCCATGCAGATCCATGATGTTGTGGTCGAAGAAGCAGAACTGGCCGCTCTGTTGCCAGCGCCCCTCCAACAGCGACTGGCGCCAGCAGAAGAGGTTGCGCGACAGGGCCAGCATCAGTGCCATGGCGTGCTCCGGTACCGAGGGGCCCGAGTAGTTGCGGATGTTGCATACCCCGACGTTGGCGGCGCGGCACGCTTCCAGATCCACGTTGTCGCTGCCGGTGGCGGCCAGCGCGATGAGTTTCAGCTCCGGCAGTTGGGCCAGCTCGGCGGCGCCGATCCGCACCTTGTTGATGATGGCGATGCGGGCATCTTTGAGCCGCCCTACCACCTGTTCCGGGGCGGTACGCGGATAGCTCTGCCAGTGATGGGGGAAGTCGGGGTGATGCAGGGTGATGCCCGCATCCAGGGTATCGCTGTCGAGAAATACGATTTGCTGCATGGACCTTCCTGCCATTGTTCAGGTTCGAGGAGCCATGATGCCAAAGAGGATGCAGTCAGGGCCAGCCTGTCGCTGTGCCAGGGTGGCGCTTTATCCGGCAGATGTGAGCTGGCGCGCGCTTTGTTGCGCCACGGTGGCGGCCGGTTTAGAGCCAGCCCAGATGGTTGAGCCAACCCTGGATGCGGGAGGGGGTCTCCTCCAGTTCCATCAGGGCGTAGGGGCGATAGTTGAGCTTGTGGCTGCGGCGGCTTTCGCTTTTGCGGGCCTCGGCGGCCAGCAGGGGCCAGCGGCCGCCATCCTCCTGATAGAGATCGAGGGTGGGGATGGCCGCCTGAGCCACCTGTTTGGCCAGGGTCTGGTTGCTCTGCTGGTTGGGGAAGAAGCCGTCGAGCAGCACCAGCGCATCGGGGGCGGGCAACTGTTCGCTGGCGATGAGGTTGGCAGTCCAGGCGGCGCCGGTACCTTGCGCCAGGATCAGCTTGAAGCCCCCCTCCTGCAGCTTGGCATCGGCCAGCTTGCTGATCCGCTCGGCAAACTGCTTGCGAAATTCATCGCTGTTTTTCGCTTTTTTCTCGGCGGCGGGGTCCAATTCTGTCTGCTGGGGGGAGGGGAGCAGCAGCAGGGTATCAAAGCCCAGCTGGCCGAGGGCGCGGGTCAGTTGCCACAGTTGGCCGCTGCGCTGCCAGTCGGGCAGTAAAATGGCCAGTCCCAGATAGTTTTCACTGTCGTGTTTGGCGAACAATACCGTCTGCTTGTCGATCCGGGTGGCATCGGGCAGCCCTTTCCAGTCGCTGGCTTGCCAGTAGTCGAGGGGCAGTGGTTCGGCAACGGGGGGCGCGACCTCGCTCGCCTCTGCCCCATGGCCAGCCAGCAAGGTCAATAACAGCAGTGATAAGGATAATCTGGCCATAGTATGCTCCCCCGGTTATCTGGGTTAGCGGCGGCAGCGGGATTTTCTTGAGAGGAGGCTCCCCCGCTGGGGGAGTCTCGTGCCGTTCGGGAGAGGTTGCGTGCTCCCCTATCGGTGGCGGTGTGAAGAGAGACCGTTCAGCTGCCTGTCGTGCAGGCGCGAGAGCAACAACTGGGCGGCTACGGCACCGATCAGGGCGAAGAACATATCGGATTGGGTATCCCAGGGGGCTCCCTGGGTGCCGAGAAACTCGTCGGCTCCCTGACCCAGCGCCAGTGCCGCTCCCCACTCGATAAATTCATAGGTGGCGCTGATGGCGAGCACCACGCAGACCACCAGAAACGCCAGCATGCGGCCTCCTTGTACATATCCGCCGCGCAGCAGGATCTCCCGACAGGCCAGGGCGGGCACAAACCCCTGAAAGAAGTGACCAATCTTGTCATAAGGGTTGCGGCCAAGTTCCAACCACTGTTGCAGTTCGAAACCGAGCGGCACGCGGGCGTAGGTATAGGCGCCTCCCAGCATCAAGACCATGGCATGGAGGAAGATGCAGAGATAGAGCAGGCTGGTGAGGGGAAACGTGCGATGGGTCAGCAGCAGCAATGGGATGGTGATGATCACCGGCGCGACCTCCATCAGCCAGGTTGCCCTGTCATAAGGTTGCCAGCCCGAGAGCGCCAGCAGGAGCAAGGTGGCCAGCAGCAAGAGGATTTTGGTGGTCAATGTCATATGGGGTATCACTCGGGCAAGAGTTGGCATGCATGGCACCATTTAGCCATGTTGGTGTACAGAATACAGCCGCCGGGAGAGCCCACAATAAAAAAAGCGAGCCGGTGGCTCGCTTTCTTCATTCAACGCATTGCGGTCAATTAGTTGACGCGACGCTTGAATTCGCCGGTGCGGCTGTCGATTTCGATCTTGTCACCGATCTCTACGAAGGCGGCAACAGCCAGCTCGTAGGTGGTGCCTTTCAGACGGGCAGGCTTGGTCACTTTACCGGAGGTGTCGCCACGGGCAGCCGGCTCGGTGTACTCAACTTCGCGTACGATGGTGGTCGGCAGTTCTACGGAGATGGCTTTCTCGTTGTAGAAAGTCACTTCGCAGATGTCTTCCATGCCGTCTACCAGGTAGTTCAGCACGTCACCCAGGTTATCTTTCTCTACGTCGTACTGGTTGTACTCGGTGTCCATAAAGACATACAGGGGATCGGAGAAGTAGGAGTAGGTGCACTCTTTACGTTCCAACTGAACTACGTCCAGCTTGTCGTCGGCCTTGAAGACGGTCTCGGTCGCGCTGCCGTTCAGCAGGCCCTTCAGCTTCATTTTGACCACGGCGGAGTTACGGCCGGATTTGTTGAATTCAGCCTTCTGAACCACCATCGGCTCGGTGCCGATCATGACTACGTTACCAGCGCGGATTTCCTGTGCGGTTTTCATGTAAAAAATTCCTGTTCGTGAAACGGACGGATAAAAACTGCCAGATTATATACGGCTTTCTAAAAATTTCACCAACCGAGTGACGAGATCCCCGTCCCGTAGCAACTTCTGTGACCAGCTTCGCCCATGTTGCTGCCAAATGGCGCTATATCGGGACCATTGGGCCCAAAGTTCGCTGCACTCTTCCCCACGATTGAGGGCCAGATTGAACCGGCGCAGCCATTGAGCACATTCGGCGGGCAGATCAGCGAGATAGTGGTCGAGGAACTGCTCCAGCTTGACCAGATGAGCCTCATCCTCCTGCTGGTAGATGTGCCAGAGGAAAGGACGGGCTGCCCACTGGGCCCGCACGAAGGAGTCCTCCCCGCGCACCAGATTGAGATCGCAGCTCCACAGCAGCCGATCGTAACCGGCCTGATCGGTCATCGGCAGCAGCTTGATGGTGAGGTTGCCCGAGTGAAGCAGATCCCCCGCCTTGGCGGTGGTGATGGCGCCTTCAAGGCCTGCGCCGCGCAGCACATCCTGCAGCGAGCGCCCCAGCGGCAGCAGCAGGGTGACGGGCGTGGCGCTCTGGCACCAGCTCTCGACCAGAGTTACCAGCGCATCGCTCTCGTAGGTAAAGAGGCTGACCCGCAGCTCGTTATCTTGTTGTTCTGGCAATCCAAGGCTGGCCCAGTAGGCGGCAAGGCCAGCCTTATCCTGTTGCCACTGTTCCCGCTCGGCGATGAGCCCCTGCTCGCACAAAAGGCCACCGGTTTTAGCCGTAAAGCCCGGGAAGAAGAAATATTTGTTGAGGCTCTGGTTGCCCACTCGCTGGGGCGAGGCGAGGGCGTGGCAATCCTCGACCCAGCTCTCTGCCGAGAGGTACTCCAGATTGATCCAGCAGGGGGGCTTGGGTTGGCTCGCCATCCCTTCGATAAAGGGGGCGGGCAGCTCGCAGGCAAAGGCCTCGATCACCACGGTGGCCGGTGTGGCATCGGCGGGCAGGGTTTCATGCCAGTGCTGGATATAGATGCCCTCGACCCACTGGCCATCTTGCGCCGGATCCAGTCCCGGACAGATGCGGGCAAAACTGGCCAGATCGTCCACCCAGAGCCGCACCTGGATATCATTGCCGTGGGTGGGGAGCTTTCCCTCCCGCTTTAGCTGACGGGCGAGTCGCCAGGTGACGCCGATGTCACCGAAGTTGTCGACGACACAACAGAAGATATCCCAGTCAAACGGGGGCAGAGGAGTGGTCATGGCTCGGGATCCCAGATGCAAAAAAACCGGTGCGCAGGGTAGCACACCGGTTGGCTGGCTTCTAACCGTCAGCGCGTGACGGCGGTCTGTGGCAGGTTACTCCTTGCCGTAGACGTTGTTTTCTTGCTCACGTACCCGGATAAAGGTGGTGTGTGCTTTGTTGATCTCTTTAAGCTGGCGGTAAAGCAGATAAACCAGGTTTACTCCTTGCCGTAGACGTTGTTCTCTTGCTCGCGTACCCGGATAAAGGTGGTGCGCTTGGTGAGTTCCTTGAGTTGGCTGGCGCCGACGTAGGTGCAGGTGGAGCGCACGCCGCCCAGAATGTCGCGCACCGCATTTTCGACCGGGCCGCGATAGGGCAGCAGCACCATCTTGCCTTCTGAGGCACGATACTCGGCAACGCCACCTGCGTGCTTGTCCATGGCGCTGGAGGAGCTCATGCCGTAGAACTTCATGAAGGGCTCGCCGTTCACATCGACGATCTCGCCACCGCACTCTTCGTGGGCTGCCAGCATGCCGCCCAGCATCACGAAGTCGGCGCCGCCGCCGAACGCTTTGGCGACGTCGCCCGGGCAGGTGCAGCCGCCGTCACCGACGATCTGGCCGCCGAGGCCGTGGGCCGCATCGGCACACTCGATGATGGCAGAGAGCTGCGGATAGCCGACGCCGGTTTTGACGCGAGTGGTGCAGACAGAGCCCGGGCCGATGCCGACCTTGACGATGTCGGCGCCGGAGAGGATCAGCTCTTCCACCATCTCGCCGGTCACCACGTTGCCCGCCAGAATGACGTGGTTGGGGCAGGCGTCACGGATTTTGCGCACAAACTCGACGAAGTGCTCGGAGTAGCCGTTGGCCACGTCAACGCAGATGAAGCGCAGTGCTTCGGACATGGCGAGGATCTGGCGGGTCTTGGTGAAGTCATCGGGCGAGGTGCCGGTCGATACCATCACATGGCCCAGCAGCGCCGGATCGGTTTCGTTGACGAAGGTTTGCCACTGCTCAAGGCTGTAGTGTTTGTGGACTGCGGTCATCATCTCGAAGCCAGCCAGGGTTCTGGCCATGGCGAAGCTGCCGACGGTATCCATGTTGGCGGCGATAACGGGAACGCCTTGCCATTGAGTCTGGGTGTGCTTGAAGGTGAACTGACGGGTCAGGCTGACTTGGGAACGGCTCTTGAGAGTAGAGCGCTTGGGGCGGAACAGGACATCCTTGAAACCGAGCTTCAAGTCTTCTTCGATACGCATTACAAATTCCTTATTGAGCCTTGTTGAAAGTCACTTTTGCAGTGGCAAATTTTCGGCAGGCGCAAAAAAACCGGTGGTTTTCAGGCCCTCCGGTTTACAACAGTGTAGGCAAAAATCCCGTCAGAACAAGACTGATAATTCACTCACTGTTGTGGTAGCCTTTGGCGTCACAACCTGAGGTTAACCACCAGTTTCATCCAGCACCGCCCGGTGCCTTGCTCCCCATCGATATTCCCGTCCGCTTGGGCCGCCGTTTGGCCACTCCTTGTCGCCTCTCTTCTGATCCGCCCGGCATTATCCAACTCACTGAAATAAATCGGATTGACCCCCGAGGCGACTGTGGTAGATCTGGGCGCAGGATTGACAAGGCAGGACCGTAAAATGGGCAAGATGATGGTGGGAATGACCCTGATGCTGGCACTGTGTGGCAGTGCGCTGGCAGAGACCCCGACCAGCTATGGCTGGATTGAGAAGGGACTTATTTTGCCTACCGGCGTGGCGGTGAAGATGAAACTCGACACCGGTGCGCTCACCTCTTCCCTCGATGCTCGCTCCATCACCAGATTCAAACGGGATGGCAAGTCCTGGGTGCGCTTCATGCTGGTGGTGACCGATGCCGACAGCGGCAAACTGGTCAAACAGCAGTTCGAGCGGCGGGTCGAGCGCAGCGTGACGGTGCGCGGGGCAGGCGGCATGGAGCAGCGGCCAACGGTGACCATGTCCATCTGTCTGGGGGACAAGGTGTATGAGGAGTGGTTCACCCTGCGGGATCGCAGCAAGATGATCTATCCGGTGCTGCTGGGCCGCCGCCTGCTGGCGGAGCTGGGCCCGGTGGATTCCAGTCGAACCTTTACCGTGCAGCCCGCCTGCCGCCAAGAGTGAGCCGCCCCCATGGTGGGCGAACTCGCCTTGGCATCTATTTTTCTGGTGGCAGCGGTAGCCAGACGCTGACCTCCAGCCCCCCTTGTGGACGGTTGTGGACATCGAGATCGGCGCCGTGCAGCTGGGCGATGCGTGAGACAATGGCCATGCCGAGACCGACGCCATCCCCCTGCTGGGGATTGACCCGAAAGAAGCGTTCACACAGCCGGGGCAAGGCGCTGGCGGGAATGCCGGGGCCATTGTCGCTCACATCCACCCTCACCCGGTTGCCCTCCCGCTGTACCCGTACCTTGATCTCGCCCTCCGGCTGGGTGTAGCGCAGCGCATTGTCGATCAGGTTGCTGAACAGCAGGTCGAGCAGGGTGGCCTGCCCCATCACCAGCAGCGGCAATTCACACTCCAGCGACAGCTGCTGATCCTTCTTGAGGGCAATGGGAGCCAGGGTCGCGAGGGTGCCTTGCAGCAGGTGACCCACCTCCAGTTCGGTCAATACTAGCCCCTGCTGGTTGTCGATACGGGCCTGGGTCAGCAGTTGGCGGATCAGCCGATCGCTGCGATCGAGGGCCTGCAGCATCTTGTGCAGGGACTGTTGGCGGCTCACTTCATCTTCGGCAGCTAGGGCATTTTCACTGTGGATGCGCAGCACCGCCAGCGGGGTACGCAGCTCGTGGGCCGCCTCGTTGGTGAACTGTTTCTCCCGCTCTATGGTCTCCGCCAGCGCCAGCATCAACCGGTTGATCTCGTTGGTGAGCGGGGTCAGCTCCTGAGCGCTTACCTTGAGGCTGAGCGGGCTCAGGTTGGCGGGGTGACGTTCGCTGATGGCTTGGGCCAGCTGGCGCAGGGGGGCCAGCCCGCGGGTGATGAGCCACCAGAGCAGGGCCAGCAGGAAGGGCAGGGTGATCAGCAGCGGCAGCATGGTGAGGGTGGCCATCTTGCTGGCCAGTTCGCTGCGCTCGTCATCCCGCTCCGCCACCACCAGCCAGGTCTGCTCCTGCTGGTTGTAGAGGGTGAAGGTGCGCCACTGGTGACGATCTTTTTCGACCGTGTCGAAGCCGATGGCCAGGGTGACCAGTGGCTGCTCCGGGGCGCTGGGGGCGCGCAGCAGCAGGCCGCCCTTTTCATCGAGCAGCTGGAAGTAGAGATTGCGTTCGAACTCGTGGCCGTAAGGGGTGATCTCCCGATCCTCGCCGGTCAGGTTGAGGCCGGGATCTTTTTGCCACTCATCGGGATTTTGCGCCTCCCACTCCTGATAGACGGTGCCGTTGGCGGGCAGTTTCCCCTGCTGGGCCATGTAGCGGGCCAGCAGCTGGTTGGTGATGCGGGCCGACTGGGCGAGGCGGGCATCAAACAGCTCCTCCATCTCGTGACTCGCCTCCATGTAGCCAATAAAGGCGCTGATGGTGAGACTCAGGCTCACCAGCGTCAGGATACCGGTGAGCAGAAAGCGGCGAATGGAGCGGGGACGTTTCATCGTGCGGGTGTCCGGCTTGGCTGTTCGAGCTGGGGAATGATGTAGCCGACCCCGCGAATATTGCGGATGAGGTCGCTGTAGAACTTCTTGCGCAGATGGTGGATATGCACCTCTACCGCGTTGCTCTCGGCTCCTTCGTCCCAGCCGTAGAGGCTCTGTTGCAGCTGATCCTTGCTCAGCACCCGGCCGCTCTGGCTGATCAGCTCCTGCAGCAGCTTGTATTCATGGGGGGTGAGTTTGACCGCTTCCCCCTGATAGGTGACCTGCTGGGATTCGGGATAGATGAGGATATCGCCATACTCCAGCACCGCTTGGGCCTGCCCCTTGCTGCGGCGAACCAGGGCGCGCAGGCGGGCGTTGAGTTCCTGCAGGGCGAAGGGCTTGACCATGTAGTCGTCAGAACCGGCATCGAGGCCGATCACCCGATCGTCCAGCGCATCGCGGGCGGTGAGGATCAGCACCGGCAGCTGGTGGCCCTCCCGGCGCAGCTTGCGCAGCAGGCTGAGGCCATCGATGTCGGGCAGGTTGAGATCGAGGATCAGGGCGGCGAACTCGTCGCTCTTGAGGGCCGTCAGGGCGGGCAATCCCTGTTGCAGCCAGTCCACCGTGTAGCCGCTATGGCGCAGTGCATCCTGCATACCATCCCCCAGCATCACATCATCTTCTACCAGCAGGATCCGCATTCTTTTCTCCCTGTTTGTTGGGTGTCGCGATGTGGCTCAGCGCCAGGGCTTGCCGTGGCATAAACAACGCTGCCCACCAGTATGCAAGCTGGTGGGCAGAGTTTAAATAGATCTTTGATCCATCAGGGATTTATAGCTTGGCCAGTTTTTCGCGGATCTCCATTCTGCGCCCTTCATCGGCCACTTCGCGGCCCGGGCGGGCCGGGGCGGTCAGCGCCTTGTCGAGGTAGGTTTTGGCCTCTGCCTTGCGACCCTGATCCAGCAGGAAATCGCCATAGAAGAAGTTGGGGTCGATGCCATCCGGATTGATGGCCAGCGCCTGCTTGAGCAGTTGCTCCGCCTTCTCGTCATCGCCAAAGCCGACCGGCCAGCCGGGCACCTGATAGTAGAGCGAGCCCAGACTGGTGTAGGCAGAGCCATCCAGCGCCTTGGGATCCTGCTTGAGCGCCAGCTCCAGCTTGGCCTTGGCCTCTTTCACCAGACCCAGTGCCCCCAGCCCCCCTTTGGCCCCCGCCCAGGTGCTCTTGACGATGGCAGACCAGATCAGCAGATCGGCGCGAAAAGGCTCCTTGGCGCTGGCCGCTTCGGCCTGGGTGCTCAGGGTCTCGAGGCAGCTCTCTTTCGCCTTGCCGGTCTGTTGATACTGGCAGACGGCCCACTGCTGCTGGATGGGCGCGAGGGCATCATCCGCGGCCATGACCGAGGAGGAACCCAGCAGGATGGCGATGGCACAAGAGGTCACGGATTGACGGACAAAATTCATATTAATGCTCCTTCTTGGTCGGGATCGGGCGGGACAAGTCTGGTTGTGGCGCACTGTTGGCGCTGGTATCAGTCGTCCTTGGCTGAAGATGACGGGCATAACGTTTGATAATTGACAGCTGTCTGGCCAGCGCCTTGTCGACAATGCCCGGCAGCAGGGCATTGAGCCGCACGAACAGTTTTTCCGGCCAACCGAGCCAGCTGCGGCGGGTTTCGTTGCACAGGGCGATGACGGCCTCTTCGGCCACCTCTTGCGGGCTGTCGGTCTGGGTGCCGAGCGCCGCATTCATCTCGTAGGCGGCTTCGGAGTTGAGCTTGGTGCGGGTGGCGCGCGGGGCGAAGTGCAGCACCTTGATGCCGCTGCCCTCGAGCTCCCGTCCCAGCGCCTCGCTAAAGCCGCGCATGGCAAATTTGCTGGCGCAGTAGACGCTGTAACCGGGGTAGCCGATGCTGCCCAGGCTCGACCCCATGTTCATGATGATCCCCGGCTTGCGCAATCTGGGCAGCAGTACCCGGGTGAGCTGGATCGGTGCCTCGATATTGAGCAGCAGCTGGCGCTCCACCTGTTCGAAGCTCTGATCTTCCAACCAGGCAAACTGGTTGCAGCCGGCGTTATTGATCAGGATGTCGAGCCCGTTCTCCAGCGCCGGGTGTTGCAACAGCTTGGCCCGCTCCTGCGCAGAGCCGAGGTCGGCGAGCACCACCTGATGGCGCTCGGGATGCGGCAGTGACTTGCACAGCCGATCCAGCGCCGGACCGCGGCGACCGTGCAGCAGCAGGTGGGCCCCCTGGGCCGCCAGCTCCTGCGCCAGCTCTTCACCTATGCCACCGCTGGCGCCGGTGAGCAGCACGAGTTTCCCTTCAAGGTTCATGGTGTGGGTTCCCTTTTTGCTGTCTGCTGATCCGCTGCCGACTTACGGTGTGGCGGTGAGGTTGTAGAGCATCTCGCCATAGAGGCGGTAGACCACCTTGGTCGAGTGAATGATGGCGGCTTGATCCGCCGGACTTTCGACCCGATCCATCAGGGATTCAAAGAACTTGAGGTGCTCCTGATCCAGGGTGCCGTGGGAGCTCAGGTAGCTCATCGCTTGCGGTGGCAGGCCGAGACCCTTTTTCAGCTGGTCGGCGACGGTCAGCGCGATGGCCACGCTGGTGCCTTCCAGTACCTGCACCATGCCGAAGAAGCCCATGGGGTTGCCGCGCTGGATCTGGTCGTAGAGGAAGGCCACCATCAGCTCGATGGGCAGCCCGGGCTGGCCGTGGCGCACCGCCTCGGCATCGCCGCCACAGGCGCGGATGTCGTTGAGGATCCACTCCTGATGGCCATACTCCTCGTCGATGTACTCGGCAAGGGCGCCACGCACCCACTCGTACTCCTGACCCAGCTTGCCGCCGGTTGCCATCAAGAGCGGAACTGTGTGGCGCACGTGGTAGTAAGCCTGTGCCAGAAAGGCGAGATAGGTGTCACGGCTGATGTCGCCACGGCGGCAGGCTTCGATGATGGGGGCGTTGAACAGATGCTCACGCTCACTGGCAGTGGCTTGTTGCAGAGTCTGATAGAAGCTCATGACGATTCTCCGGTAAGGCATTGGCTAATTTGTTGGGAAAAGTGTTGGTAAATCTCGTTGCGACGGGGACGCCCGTTGGCGGTCAGCAGCCCGGGATGTTGATCCAGTGCCACCGGCAACCAGTGGTGCAGCCGGGCATAATCGGGCAGCCGCTGGTTCAGACCGGCGATCTGGCGTGGCAGATCCGCCTCTTTCCCCAGCAGGGGCTGGATCAGCGCCACGTTGGCGGGTTGACCATCGCCAAAGACCACGATGCGGGCGATGGCGGGGCAGAGCTGAGCCTCGGCTTCCACCCACTCTGGCGAGAAGTTGCGGCCAAAGGCGGTGATCTGGACATTCTTCTTGCGCCCGGTGATATGGAGGTAGCCCTCATCATCCAGATGACCCAGATCGCCAGTGGCGATCTGTATGGCAGAAGGTTCGCCAGCGGCAATCTGTTCGGGAGCCGGTTCGCTGCTGCCGAGATAACCCAGCATGGCGCTGCCGCTCACCATAATTTCGCCATCGCTGGCGATGGTGACCTGACAGTGGGGCAGGGGGCGGCCCACGCTGCCGGGCTTGTCAGCATCCGGACTGTTGAGCGCCACCACGGAGCCACACTCCGAGAGGCCATACCCCTCATAGACCGGCAGGCCGAGCTGGCGGGCATGTTTGATCAGGTCGGGGGCCACCTTGCCGCCACCGACGGCAATAAAGCGCAGGCTCTTGAGCTGCTGGGTCAGCGCCGGTGTGTTGGTGCAGAGTGCCAGCAGCAAACGCAGCAGTTCGGGCACCAGCACCAGACTGTGGGTCGGCCAGCGCAGCAGCGCCTCCCCCAGCATGGCCCCATTGAGCGAGCTGGAGCCGGTGAAGCCGAGCTCCCCGAGGGACGGAATGCGGCTGCAGGCGCCGGTCAGCAGCGGCACATAGAGGCCGGTGATGTTCTCAAGCAGGGTCGCCAGCGGCAGCAGGGTCAGGTGTTTTTCCACCTTGGCTGGCGTGACCCGCTCGGCCAGCGCATGGCTCACCGCCATCATCTGGCTCAGTGACAGGCAGACGCCCTTGGGCTGGCCCGTAGTGCCGGAGGTGTAGGTGATCTTGGCGGTGCCCTTGGGCAGCGCCGGTCGATTGGTCGGGGTATGGCGCCACAGCGGCACTGTTTGTTCAACATGAGGACCGGTGATCAGAGTCAGTGGCTCGGCGGCATGCCACCCCTGATGATATGGGCCGACCAGCGCATCGGCGCCGCTGCTCTCCAGCACCCACTCTTGCTGCTCAAGGCTGAAGAAGTGGGGCACCGGGATGACTACGATCCCTGCTTTGGTACAGGCCAGATCCAGCAGCGCCCAGGGCAGGCCGTTATCGAGTTGCAGGGCCAGACGGCTGATGTCGAGCTGTTGCAACTGGTTGGCCAGACGCTGGATCTGTTGCCACAGAGCTTGATAATCGAGGCGCTGCTGGCTGCTCAGCAGCGCAGGGGATTGCGGATCCTCGTGGGCATGTTTGGCGATGGCGTCGAACAGGCTCATTGGGCGCACCTTTTCTCACTGGTCAGGGTTGCATCGGTAAAAAGCACTGGCATGGGGGCCAGCAGATTGAGCAGCAGGCTGCTCTGGGCCAGCACCTCGCGCCCCTGATTGATGTCACCCACCATCACCTTGGGTTGGCAACGGTAGTACTCACCCCAGGCATCGGCGTCGGCACCCACCTGATGGGCCTGTGCGGGGGCCAGCTCCACCGGATTGAGTTGCAGACGGGCAAAGCTGTTGCGCAGCTTGGCGGTGCCGGTAAAGACCACGTAGTCGAGGGCGTTTTCACACAGCATGCGGCAGAGGGCGGCAAACATCAGGCGGGCATTGCCCGGTTCGCTGCAGGCCAGATTGCCCACTTCGATAATGCGGTTGCGTGCCGGATAGACCCCGAGGCGGGTGTTGATGGCGGCCTCGATGGGTTGCTCCAGATACTGTTCCAGATAGAGAGGCCCCTCACTGGCATGATTGAGACCACAGGCACCGACCAGCGTCCCGTCCGCCCGATAGAGCCCCAGCAGGCAGGGGAGAAAATGGGGGATGCGGGCGTTGAACTCGAGGGTGTAGGCTGCCTGGATATAGGTTTGCAGCGCCATGACCTGCTGCGGGGACTTAGCTAGCAGCAATCGGTAGGGTGCCTGGATCTCGATGGTCATGGGTGACTCCTTCTCTTGCGATGGTTTGAGAGTAAAAGCCCAAACTTAAGAAACCCTTAAGCAGCAAAAAAAGTTGTCAGCGACGCGACGGGCAGGCAATCTGCGCCGCTGTTATCCAACAGGAAGCACCCAAGAGGAACCGCCATGTCATCCAGTGTCTGCTGCCCCCTGTGCGCCAGCCATCGCAGTTATCCCCTGCCGGTGGCAGGCAAGCGCTATCATCGTTGCCTCGCGTGCGAGCTGGTCTGGCTGGATGAGGCGGATCATCTGGATGAGGCGGCGGAGAAGGCGGTCTATGACGGTCACGACAACCGGGTGGATGATCCCCGTTATCGCACTTTTCTGATGCGGGCATTTGGCGAGGTGTTGAGTCGGGTGCCAACGCCTGCCAGTGGTCTCGATTTTGGCTGTGGCCCGGGCCCTGCGCTGGTGGCGATGGGGCGCGAGGCGGGTTACCAGATGGCGGGGTATGACAAGTTCTACGCCGATTTTCCCGAGTTGCTGACGCGCCAGTACGATTTCATCACCAGTACCGAGGTGATCGAGCATATCGCCGAGCCGCGTGCCGTGCTGGAGCAGTTGTGGGGCTGCCTCAAACCCGGTGGTGTGCTGGTGTTGCAGACCCAGCGGGTGCTCAGTGACGAGCGGTTCAAAAACTGGCGCTATCGCCACGACCCGACCCACATCGTCTTCTTTGCCGAGGCATCGTTTCGGGTGCTGGCCGCCAGCTGGCAGGCCGAGCTCAGCTTCCCCCACGCCGATGTAGCGGTATTGCAAAAAGGCACGCCCTGAGGCGTGCCTGCTGATGGATGGTTTTAGGAAGTAGTTAAATGCCCTGAATTTAACGTTATCAGTTATTTATCCAGCATGATGCTCAACAATTTGTCATCTTGCTTGTTGTAGAGCTTGGAGACCAGCTCGCCAAACAAGAAGGCAACGTTAACGCCCTGTCCGCCGTTATATCCAAGGGCATAATAAATATTCTGATTCGTACCGGTGACGCCGATCATTTCATTCTTGGTTGTGGTTTCTGAAATTATCCCGTCCCAGGTTTTTTCAATTTTTATCCCTTTTATTGATGGATAGAGCTCACCAATACGCTTGGAGATTTGAGCTTCAATCTTTTTCAAATCACCGGGGTACTGCAGGTCATCCCCCTCATTGTATTCGACGCTACCACCACCAATAACAATGCGATGGTCAGCGGTCATGACCATGTGGTAGGTGGCATCACTGTCCGTTCCGGCATATTGGTCGTCATACCATGAGATGTTGTTTTTCCAGCCAATGCTGTTGTATTGCGCATCCGTCAGTGGGGCCGTGACTGCCACTTGAGTGTGAGAGGGTTCAATATCATCAGGCTTGAAGCCAAGCGTCTTCCCGGCATAGGCATTGGCTGCCACGACAATATTTTTTGCGGTAACTTCATAGCGTTGGTCATTGACCTTGACTGGCAATGAAATCAGCTTGCCGTCTTCTTCATATTCCAGCACCGGGCTATTTTCATAGATGACGACCCCGGCATCTTCCGCCAGTTTCTTGAGCGCGGCGACCAGCTTGCCCGGGTTGACCATGCCGCCATTGGGATCATATACCGCACCGATCAGCGCTGGTGAGCCGAGCATATTTACGGCTTTCTCTTTGCTCCACAATTCAATCGGCATGCCCAGTTTTTTGGCCTGAGCCACATACTCTTTGGCATCATCCAGATTTTCAGGGTTAAAAATCCCCAAGGATTGGCCATTGAGTACGTACCCCGGGTCAATGCCGGTCGATTCGGCCAACCGCTTAATCCGGTGCATGCTATTGACGGTGATGTCATAAATTTCTTTATGATTCGCTTTGTGATCACCCATCACAAAGCCGCCTTCGCTATAGGTTTGCGCCAACACCAGAGCGCCATTACGGCCAGATGCGCCATTGCCGACCCGCTTTGCTTCCAAAATAACCACAGTGCTGGCCGGATTGGACTTCTTGATATGGTATGCGGCAGATAATCCCGTATATCCACCGCCGATGACGGCGACATCCACATCAATATCTTTATTGAGGCTGGCGTTTACGTTGGGCAAGAACTGAGCCCAGTAACTCTGATTGTCATCGTAAAACCGGGCGATATTTTCATCGTTGGCGAAGGCGTTGGTAGCGAGTGTGCCACTCAACGCGATCAGCGAAAAAATAGTGCCTTTTAGTACCGGAAATGCACGCATGTTGACTCTCCATTGATAGTAAAAAAATTCGCGCGAGATTTAGCTAATTCACTGTCAGCCAGCAATGCTGGCGTCTCTTGTCAAACGTCGGTTGCTGTTGCCAACCCATGCTGCCCGCTCTATCACCCCGCAGTGTGTCGGGCAGCCATGGAAAATGGATGTCAGTGCTACGGGCCAAACCGCAGGCTGGCAGATACATAGCGCGTTATGGCTCCAGATAGCCGCGATCCTGCCAGTGATAGAACATCAGGGTGGACTTGACGCCGATTGACTTGAATGGCTCCGGCGGCAGCCACATCGGCAGGGTCTGCTCGGCGTGGTTGAACCAGGGGTGATCCTTGCCTTGATAGAGACTGGCCACGATGTCGCCAAACAGGAAGGAGAGGTTGATGCCGTGGCCGTTGTAGCCGAGGGCGTAGTTGATGTTTTTGTGATCCCCCATCACGCCCACCGCTTCGGTACTGTCGCCGGTCATGCCGAGTACCCCGTCCCACACCTGCTCAAATTTGATCCCCTTGAGGGCCGGATAGAGTGTCACCAGCTCGGTCATCATCATCTCGCTGACCCGGTTGAGGTCTCCCTTGTAGTTGAGGCCGTCGTTGAAGACGTACTCGGCATTGCCGCCGCCGATGACGATGCGGTTATCCGGGGTCAATACCAGATGAAACAGGATGTTGCGGGTGTCATAGAAGGGCATCCGGCTCTGCCACTGGATGGCGTTGAGCTGATCCCGGGTAAGCGGCTCGGTCACGGCGCTTTGGGCGTGCACCGGAAATACCCGCCCGCTGAAGTAGCCAAGCTTGGAGGTATAGCCGTTGGTCGCCAGTACTATGCTGTCGGCGGTTACTTTGTATTTGTCGGCCACATTGAGCTCGATCTGCTTGCCCTCCTTGATCCCCAGCACCGGGCTCTGCTCATAAATGGTGACGCCCGCCTGCTCCACCGCCTTGCGCAGGGCGTTGACCAGCTTCATGGCGTGAACCTGACCGCCATTGGGGTCGTAGACCGCCCCCACGTAGCGATCGGTGCCGAGTTTTGCCTCTGTGGTATCGGCGTTCCAGTACTGGAGCGGGATGCCGAGACGATTGGCGGTTTTCACATAGTCGCGGTATTCGGGGATATCCTCTTCATCGAGGATCGCCTCCACATAGCCATCAAGCTTGAGGTCGGCCTCCACGCCGGTTGAGGCGACCAGCGCCTGCAGCTTGTGCATGCAGGCGACGGTGAGATCGTAGTGGCGCTTGCTCGCTTCCCCCTCTTCATAGAGGTCCATCACCTCGGAGCCCGGCAACACCATGCCGCCGTTGCGGCCCGAGGCGCCGCTGCCCACCTGCTTGGCTTCGAAGATGGCGATCTTGAGCGACGGGTTGGCCTTGGCCAGATGCCAGGCGCTGGAGAGGCCGCTGTAGCCGCCGCCGACGATGGCTATATCCACCTTCATGTCTTGCGCCAGCGGGGCACTCTCCTCTGCCGGTTTCTCCTTGAACCAGTAGCTGGTGTTGGGCTCAAAGTCGCTCATCTTGGGGCCGCAGGCGGCGAGAAAAAAACAGCTGATGCACATGGTTAACGCTCGTTGGCAAAGGGTGGTCGGATTCATCTTCTACTCCGGTTACAGATACAAAATGTCAAATCATTCAATCGGGTTGGGCGGTATTGACCCGGCGACCGATGTCTCGCAGCCGGGCCAGCTGATCGGCCAGACCGGGCCCTTCATCCAGGCTGGTGACGAAGTTCCACAGGTAGGTCATCACAGCATAGACATGGCCTGCCGAGACCTGGGGCTGGGCCATCAGCATGGTGATGGCGAGCAGGAACAGCAGGGAGGCGCTGATACCGACCGCCAGAAAAGCGAGCGCCTCCCGATCCGAAATCCGGATGCGCAGCCAGGCCAGCGCGCGGTAGTGGCGGGAGAGGCTGGCTGACTGGGCATGGGTGACCAGCTTGACCTCGTGTTCCAGCCGATCGTTGAGCCGCTCGTGCAGCAGCTGGTTTTTGCGCGAAAAGCCGGGCAGCAGCAGGCCGAACAGAAGTAATACCCCCATGCAGGCGATGCCGACCCAGAACTCGATCACCATCAGCATCACGGCCGCACCGACGATGGAGATCAGGCTGGTGGCCAGGATCGGGATATGTTTCTCGAAGAAGTCGACAAACTCCCGCGCCAGAGTGACCCGCGCCACTATGGTGGATTGCCCCTCCTGCTGCTGGCGCTGGGTCAGGATCACCGGCACCGCCAGTGCCGCATAGATATGGGTAAAGGTGCGGGTGTCGACCGCCCGGCGCAGGGCACCGATGAGCCAGAACAGCAGCACGATCAGGGCGTAGCTTGAAGCCTGCCACCACTGGCCCTTGACGATGGCGTCGATGGCAAAACCGGCGAACAGGGGATAGACCACCAGCAGGATGTTTTCGAGGGCCACCAGCGAGAAGGTGCCCGCCAGCTTGAGGGGATTGGCCCGTGCAATTGCCCCCAGCGAACGACCGGCCGAGTGTGGCAACGGCATGGCCTGCTCGTCGCAACTGGCTGCCGAAGTGGTTGGTGTTGTCATGGGTTATCTCCTAAGATGTCGGAAACGCTAAGTTTGAGCGAGTGCTCAAAGTTTGTTTGAGCGACTGCTCAAAGTCAAGCAGATCGATTGATATCGCAGGAGGTCAGATGGCACGCCCATCAGCAGAACAGCGTAAAGAGATGATCATCGGGGCCGTACTGGCCCTGTTTCGAGAGAAGGGGATGGCGGCATCGTCAACCCGTGATATTGCCGAACGTACCGGTCTGGCGCGCAGCCACGTCTACCACTACTTCAAGGATTGGAAAGAGCTCTGCCTCTGCGCTGTGGAGCGTTTCACCTATCAGGAGATAGCCGAGCAGCGGGAGTGGTTGCTGCCGCTACCCGCCCGCGAAGCGTTGCCGCTGTTTGTGCGGGACAACCTGCCGACCAGTCAGGATGCCTCCTGGGCCATCTACCTGGATGCCTGGAACGAGTCACTGCGCGACCCTGTGTTTGCCGAGAGCTACCGCAAAATCATTCTGGCGTGGCGCGAGGTGTTGGAGCAGATCCTGCAAAAGGGGATCGACAGCGGCGAGTTTGTAGCGGGCGATGCCCGGCGACTGGCGCGCCAGATCACCTCGCTTATCAACGGCTATGCCGATGACCTTATTCTGGAGCCGACCCCCGAGACGGTAGAGGCCACTTATCAAGAGATCATGCTGGTGGTCAATCAGCTGGTCTTGCCCCCGGCCCACTCATAGCGGCGCAGGCACACAAGGAGGGGAGGCGTGCCAGCGTGGGGCCTCCCCCAGTTTTGTTGGCCATCCGCCGGGCGCGCGATGGCCAGATACCAGGGAGCGGTTGTTGATGTCGATTACCCATTTGTCACTGCAAGATGCCCGTCATCTGCAACTGGCGGCGCAGGGGCTGCTCGCCCCCCGTCGCAGCAAGGCGACCCCGGCCGATCTGCTGGCCACCATTCGCCGCATGGCGTTGCTGCAGATCGATACCATCTCGGTGGTGGCGCGCAGCCCCTATCTGGTGCTCTTTAGCCGGCTTGGACAGTACGAACCGCGTTGGCTGGAGCAGTTGCTGGCCGACGGCGAGATCTTCGAATACTGGGCTCATGAGGCCTGCTTTGTGCCCCGCGAGGATTATCGGCTGCTGCGCCACCGGATGCTCGATCCCGCTGGCATGGGCTGGAAGTTTTCGGCCAACTGGCTCGCTACCCATCAGCAGGAGATTGGCCAGCTGATCGAGCGCATTCGCCAGCATGGCCCGGTGCGGGCGGCCGATTTTGAACGCACAACCGGCAAGGGGAACGGCTGGTGGGACTGGAAGCCGGAGAAACGTCATCTGGAGGTGTTGTTTACTACCGGCCAGCTGATGGTGCGGGAGCGGCGCAACTTTCAACGGGTCTATGATCTCGCCGAGCGGGTCATCTCCGAGTGGAGCGACCAGCGGGATCTGCCGAGCGTCGAGCAGGCGCAGCGGGATATGGTGCGCGCCAGTTGCCGGGCGCTGGGGCTGGTCAAAACCGGCTGGGTGGCGGACTACTACCGGCTGCGGCGCGGCAAATACGATGCCTTGCTCCATCAGCTGGCGGACGAGGGTGAACTGCTGCCGGTGCGGGTGGAGGGGTGGCAGCACGGCGCTTTTGTGCACTCTTCGCTGGCTGATGAGCTGGTGCAGGCAGAGGAAGGCCGTCTCAAGGCAACCCATACCACCGCCTTGTCGCCATTCGACCCGCTGGTGTGGGATCGCAAACGGGCCAGTGAACTGTTCAACTTCGACTATCGCATCGAGTGCTATACCCCGGCCCCCAAGCGCCAGTACGGCTACTTCGTGTTGCCCTTGCTCCATCGCGGCAAGCTGGTGGGCAGAATGGATGCCAAGGCCCATCGCCAGCAGGGGATCTTCGAGATCAAGAGCCTCTATCTGGAAGCCGGGGTGAGAGTGACCCGCACCCTTGCACAGGATCTGGCGAAAGCCCTGCAAAAGCTGGCTGACTGGCACCAGACGCCGCAGCTTCGTTATGGTGCCATTCCGGCCAATTTGCTGGCGTTGTGGCATGAAAGCGCCCCTGCAAAGTGAGCGCTATCCCTTCTGGGCTAAGCTGCAAGAGGGATAAACAGTTCGGGAGCGGGAGATGAAACGAGCGGAAACATGGTGGGCGGGATTGGCGATGGCCATCTTGTCCCCCGCGCTATGGGGGCAAGAGCCGCCAGTGAAGATCTGTCTGGGGGAGGGCAACGAGTGGGCCCCCTTTACCTATTGGGAGCGCAAGGACGGTGTGCCCGATACCAGCCGCCTGACCGGCTCAGCCACTACGCTGGTGCTTGATGCGCTGCAACAGAGCGGGCTATCGCACCAGATCCGCTATCTGCCCTGGGCGCGGGTCCAGCAGGAGTTGGCGGATTATCGCCAGAACGGTCTGTGCGAGCTCACCTGGGATGCCAGTTACAAGCCGGAGCGGGCCGAGTTTGCCTTCTACAGCGTGCCGCTCTATTACACCCACCTCGGTTTCTTCTATCTCAAGCGCCGCTTTCCCGAGACGCCGGACTTGCAGACGGTCAACCGCTCCCGGGTGTGCGGGGTGATTGGCTACAACTACACCCCCTATGGGCTGGCGCAAGAGCCACGCCGGGTCAAGCAGTTGCAGCAGGCTTTGGACATGATGGGGCGGGATCGCTGCGACTTTTTACCGAGTGAAATCGAACCGCTGGTGAGTGGTCTCAGCCTTGGCATCTACCGCAGCGAGAGCGGGTTGCTCAACCTCGCCCTGCCCAGCCGCAAGGGATTCTATCTGCTGGTGAGTAAGGGCTCCCCCCGCGCCCATGAGCTGGTGAATACCCTCAATCAGGCGCTGGTGGCGTTTCAGGAAGGAGGGCATGGGGATGAGGTGATGCGCCGTTTCTTGCCACCGATGGAGTAATGGCGAAGAGCTGGCACCACTCAGGGGGAGCAGATGAACAAAGGGCCAGCCGGTGCAAACCGGCTGGCCCTCTTGGTTAATCAGGGACAATAAAAAACCGGGCTCGAGGCCCGGTTTGGTCAATCAGTCAGATGTGATTACTGGAGTACCAGCACCATCAGCAGGCCGACGGTAATGGCAGATACCAGGAAGGCAAAGCCATAAAATACATAGTGGTGCAGCTTGGTGGTGTGGATCCCCAGATCGTGCAGACCGTGGTAGATACGGTGCATGCCGTGCCAGATTGGCAGGGCGATGATCACCAGCAGGATGCAGGCCCCCCACCAGGAGCTGGCGAACGCGTGCACGCGGTCATAGCTCATGGCTTCCACGTCCATGATACCCATGGGTACCAGCAGACCGGTGATGAGGACAATGACCGGCAGCAGCATGGCAACGACCATGCCACCCGCACCAAACAGACCCCAGTAAATTGGTTCGTCAGAACGTCTCATTGATTTCTCCTCAGGCCACGATGATCAGGACAAGCAGGGACACCACCGCCAGCGCCACATACTGGGCGAGAACGATCGGCTTCTCCGGTACCAGGTCTTCACCACGGAAGATACGCATGGCTTTCGGCGCCAGGGCGAACCAGGTTTTGGCATGGAACAGGCACGCCGCCAGTGCGATGACATGGAACAGGATGGCGATCGGGCTTTGCAGGGATTCCAGCCAGCCGTTGAACGCTTCCTGACCCTGAACCAGACGCATCAGACCCCACATCAGCACAACGGCGTAGATGGAGACGAAGATACTGGTGCCTTCACGGATCATGTAACCGGTGTAGAAGGCATTCTTCAGCCACCAGTCTTTCTTCATTTCGCGGACGTAAGGCTTACGTTTGCTATTGGTGTTGTTCATGGTCTCATTCCTGATCTCAATCTGGCTTGAACATGGCGATCATGTAGTCCTTGGCGCTCTCGACCTTGCCAAGCTGGATGGCTGCGGCCGGATCCACGCCTTTCGGGCACACTTCGGAGCAATAGCCCACGAAGGTACAACCCCAGACACCTTCGTCCTGGCTGATGATCTTCATCCGCTCTTTGGACGCGCTGTCGCGGTTGTCGGCGTTGTAGCGATAGGCCAGAGCCAGTGCCGCCGGACCGGTGAACTTCTTGTTGATGCCATACTGTGGGCAGGCTGCGTAGCACAGACCACAGTTGATGCACATGGAGAACTGGTGATACTTCGCCATGTCAGCCGGAGTCTGGGTGTACTCGCCATCGCACAGGCTGCGCGGTTCGTTCGGGATGATGTAGGGCTTGATGCTCTCCAGCTTCTCGATGAAATCGGACATGTCGACGACCAGGTCACGCTCAATCGGGAAGTTGTTGAGCGGTTCAATGGTCATCTTGCCTGGCAGATAGTCACGCAGGAAGGTTTTGCAACCCAGCTTGGGTACGCCATTGACCATCATGCCGCAGGAGCCGCAGATCGCCATCCGGCAGGACCAGCGGAAGCTCAGGGTAGAGTCCAGGTGATCCTTGATGTACTGCAGCGCATCCAGCAGGGACATCTCTTTGAGGTAAGGCACCTGGAAGGTTTGCATCCAGGGCTCGTTATCCTGCTCCGGACGGTAGCGCAGGATTTCAATTTCGATCATCTCAGCCATTCTTCTTAGCCTCGTCTTGTTTCTCACCCTCGGAACCGTACACACGTTTTGCCGGTTGGGATTTAGTGATCTTCACATCGGAGTAATCGATGGTCGGGGCCCCTTCCGGTGCATAGAAGGAGAGAGTGTGCTTGAGGAAGTTCACGTCATCACGCTCCTCATAACCGTCCAGACGCTGGTGGGAACCACGAGACTCTTTACGGTTGATGGCGGAGTGAGCAATGGCTTCGGCCACGTCCAGCATGTAGCCGAGTTCGATGGCGTACAGCAGATCGGTGTTGAAGACAGAGGACTTGTCGTTGATCTTGATCTTCTTGTAACGGGCTTTGAGCTCGTTGATCTTGTCGATGGTGCCCTGCATCAGCTCTTCGGTACGGTAGATACCAACGCCAGCTTCCATGGACATGCCCAGTTCGTTGCGGATGTCGGCCGGGTTTTCGGTCCCGTCGATATCCATCAGCGAGAGGTGCTGCTTGATCAACTGCTCGGCCTTGGCGACCAGCGCTTCGGTGTTGCCGTGCTGCTGGGTTGCCGCGAATTCGGCTGCCTGTTCACCAGCCACCTTGCCGAATACCACGATCTCGGACAGGGAGTTGGAACCCAGACGGTTGGCACCGTGCAGGCCGACGGAGGCACACTCGCCAGCGGCGTAGAGGCCTGGCATGCGGGTTGCGCACTTGCCGTCAGTTTCGATACCACCCATGGTGTAGTGGGCAGTCGGACGTACCGGGATCGGCTCCTTGACCGGATCCACACCCACGTAGGCCTTGGCCAGTTCGCAGATGAAAGGCAGACGCTCTTTCAGGTACTTCTCGCCGAGGTGGCGCAGGTCGAGGTGAACCACGTCGCCCATCGGGCCCTGGATCACGCGGCCTTTCTGCTGTTCTTGCCAGAATGCCTGGGAGAGACGGTCACGGGGACCCAGCTCCATGTGTTTGTTCTTCGGCTGGCCAACCGGGGTTTCCGGGCCCAAGCCGTAGTCTTGCAGGTAGCGGTAGCCATCCTTGTTCAGCAGGATGCCACCCTCACCACGACAACCTTCGGTCATCAGGATGCCGGTGCCCGGCAGACCGGTCGGGTGATACTGGACGAACTCCATATCACGCAGCGGTACGCCGTGACGGTAGGCCAGCGCCATGCCGTCACCGGTGACGATGCCACCGTTGGTGTTGTAGCGGTAAACGCGACCGGCACCGCCAGTCGCCAGCACCACGGATTTGGCCTGGATAAAGCGGGTGATACCGTTCTGGATATCGAAGGTCAGGACGCCCTGGACGCGACCATCTTCCACGATCAGATCCAGACAGAAGTGCTCATCGTAGCGCTTGATGGTCGGATACTTGATGGAGGTCTGGAACAGGGTGTGCAGAATGTGGAAACCGGATTTATCTGCGGCGAACCAGGTGCGCGGGATCTTCATCCCGCCGAAACGGCGGACGTTGGCCTTGCCATCCGGCTTGCGGCTCCAGGGGCAACCCCAGTGCTCCAGCTGGATCATTTCGTTGGTGGCGTTGTTGACGAAGTATTCGACTACGTCCTGCTCACACAACCAGTCACCACCGGAGACGGTGTCATTGAAGTGGTTTTCGAGGGAGTCGTCATCACGCACGACGCCTGCGGCGCCACCTTCGGCGGCCACGGTATGGCTGCGCATCGGATAGACCTTGGAAATCAGGGCGATTTCCAGCTCCGGGTGGGCTTCTGCAATGGCGATTGCGGCACGCAGGCCACCACCACCGGCACCGATGATGGCAACATCGGTCTTGATAATATCCACATCTGCCTCCTTAGGGATAGATTTGCTGGGCACGATTTTGCTCTATGAAAAAAATTCAGGCTTGATGCAAGTCAAACTGCTAGGTTTTATTCCATTTTTATTGGTTATTTTTCTATAAAACACCCAAATCCCTGGATGAAAATGTCGTTATTATCGCCATTTTTTGGTGTTACTGAGCAGTTGAACACCTTGCTACGCGTACTTTAACTTCTGGATTGTACGTAGTTTTCTTTCAATAAAATGCGAATCACCTCTCTTTTTAGGTACTCACGAAAAAAATTTTAAGTTTTTTATTGTAATTTTTTAATGAGAATTATTGGCATTTATTAATTTGGATAAAAATAAATAATCCGAATTGTGGCGACCGCTACGGAGGGGATTGGATAAATCCAGATGAATCACAAGGATTTCAGGGCCGGGGATTTGGCGGGTATTATGAGATTAATCACTGAAAATTAAGCGCTATTTAGAAAAATAAAAGGGGCCTGTGCGGCCCCTTTTACTCATGCTCAAATGCGGAACATGCCGACCTGATTGCTCAGTTCACCCGAAATATTTTTAAGTTGTTCAGAGAGATGGCGCGAACTGTCTGCATCCACTGCCAGTTCGTCCGACACATCTTTGACCGCCTGAATGTTGCGGCTTACCTCGTCGGTGACGGCCCGCTGCTCTTCGGCTGCGCTGGAGATCTGGGTCGCCATGTCGGAGATCTGGTTGATCGAGGTGGTGATCTGTTCCAGCGCATGGGTGGCGTTGTTGGCGTCATCCACGCTGTTCTGGGCCAACTGCTGGCCTTCGTGCATGGTGCTGACCGCACCCTGGGTATTGCGCTGCAGGGTTTCGATCATGCTGCGGATCTCGACAGTCGAGCTGTGGGTGCGCTGTGACAAGACGCGCACTTCATCGGCCACCACCGCGAAACCACGGCCCTGTTCACCGGCACGCGCCGCTTCGATGGCGGCGTTGAGCGCCAGCAGGTTGGTCTGCTCGGCGATGCCCTGAATGGTGGAGAGGATGGTGTTGATCTCCTGGGCGTTCTTCTCCAGTTCCTGAATGATGTTGGAGGCCTGCTCCACCTGGGTGGCCAGATCGGTGATGGAGCGCTGGTTGCGGGCGATCACCTGTTTGCCATGCTCGCAACTGCTGGAAGAGCTGCGGGCTGCTTCGGCGGTCTGCTCGGCGTTGCTGGCCACCTCGATCGCGGTGGCGGACATCTCGTGCACCGCAGTGGCGATCTGGGAGATCTCGTTTTGCTGGCGTGCCAGCCCCTGATTGGCCTTCTCCGCCATGCTGTGGGAGGACTTGGCCTGCTGGTTGAGTTGGCCGGAGGAGTTGGAAATATCCTGCACCATCACATGGATGCGGTCGATGAAGGTGTTGACGTGCTTGGCAACCGCGCCCACCTCATCTTCACGCTCGATCTTGATGCGGCGGGTCAAATCGCCGTTGCCACGGGAGAGATCGGCAATCGCCTCGCCCAGGGTTTTCAGGGGGGCCAGCGAGCCGTTGATGGCAACATAGGAGAAGCCAGCCACGATCAGTATGGTGATGAGCCCCTGAATGAGGGAGGAGGTGACCATGCTGCGTACCGACTGGTAGGCGGTTTCGTCATCCACCATCATGCCGTAATACCAGTTGGTATTAGGGATCGCGTTGAAGTCAAAGACCTCTTTCTTGCCGCTGATCATTAGCTCATTGATCATGCCGTCATGGGCGATCTGGTTGATGTAGGATGCGGTCAACTCAGGGGCCAGCGCGGTGGCGGGTTTCAGGCTCATGGAGGCATCGGGGTGCGCGATGATGGTGCCGTTGCTGTCGACCAGCATGGCGTAAGTGCCCTCGGTGGTAACCGCCAGAATGTCCGAGATAAGGGCGCTGATAGAGACGTCTCCGGCGATGACCCCCTGGGTGTTGCCACGCTGGAACGGCTCGGCGATGGTGACGATCAGTTGGCCGGTGGAGATATCGGCATAGGGCGCGGTGATGACCAGCTTGCCTGCTGCCATCGCATCCTTGTACCAGGGACGTTGACGGGGATCATAACCGGCAGGCAGGTTGGTGGGTTTACTCTGGATCATCTTGCCGTCTGCGGTGCCGGCATAGACCAAGTCGAAGCCACCGGCATTCATGGACTGGGCCAGATGACTAATGGGCTCATCTTCTTTGGTGAATGCTTCCTTGGTGGTGCTGACCATGCTGATGCGGGAGTCGACCCAGCGGGAGATCCCCTTGACGTTGGCCATCGAGCTTTCGTCGATGATATTCCAGACCAGTCGTTGGGTTTCACTGCGCAGTTGTGAGGTGTTGTACCAGACCTGCAGGCCGGTGATCACCAGAATGATGATACCTATAGCCAGGACCAGCTTGTTTTTAATGGATAAGTTCATAATTACATCCTTGTGAGCGTCAGTCTGAGTGTTGGAAACTAGTTATTGTTATGAGCCTGTTCTTATCGGCTGAAGTTGAACTCTTTGTATCCCGGTCAGCTATTTAAAGTTAGTGCTTAAATCAGTGGTTATCCATACGCGTATCGCCCACTCACTGCGTCAGAAAGCGATCCGGTCGATTGGTAAAGATTCCATCGACCCCCATGCTGGCGAGCATTTCATAATCTTCAAGGTAACTGTTCACCCAGATGGCATTGACAGGAAAAAGTGAGACGATCATCCCTTGATCCACTGTTGCCCCTTGCCTGA